>DASQSQ010000076.1:0-4374 GCA_035642315.1 Mycobacterium sp. | reverse complement strand
CTCCGGGCAGCCCTCGGAGCCGGGGACCGGCGCACGATCCCGTCCGGGCCGACAGCCTGAGCGGCTGAGTATCCGACTGACCTGGGTTCAGTCGGATACTGTGCTGGCGCTGGGCAAAGACGCTCCTCACGCAGGACCTTGATAGCAACTTGTTGAATCTCAGCCAGGAGAGCATGGTCTGCAGCCATGCTCTTCGAGGCGGTGATCGGGCATGGCTCGCTTGATAGCTGTCGCCCTTTGGCTGACTTTTTACTGGCTTGCCGGCCCGGTCGCCGCCGTCCCGTGAGGAGTGGCTGAAGAGAGGCCTGTAATGCCGAAAGTTGGTGTGCCCTCCTCGCCTTCAAACACGATCGAGCGAGGAAAGGTTGGTGTCGGTGGGTATCCAATTCGGCAAGGATCGGGTGGTGATCGCGGTTGATCCGCACAAGGCATCGTGGACCGCAGCAGCAGTGGATGCCTCCTTGCAGCCGCTGGCCAGCATCCGGGTGCCGGTGAGCCGCGAGGGTTATCGGGCGCTGCGCCGTTTCGCGCGCCGATGGCCCAACGGCGGCTGGGCGATCGAAGGGGCCACCGGTGTCGGGGCACCCCTGACCAGACGGCTGCGCGCCGACGGCATCGAGGTCATCGACGTGCCCGCGAAGCTGGCCACCCGGGTGCGGGTGCTATCCATCGGGCACGGCCGCAAAAACGACGACGCCGATGCGGTGTCGGTCGGTATCGCTGCGCTTACCTCCCCCACGCTGAACACCGCCCACACCGACGCCGTAACCACGGCGTTGCGCGCCATCGTCGATCACCGCGATGACCTGGTGAAAACCCGCACCCAGACCGTCAACCGACTGCACGTGGTGCTCACCCACCTGGTGCCCGGCGGCGCCGGACGCAACTTGAGTGCCGATCACGCCGCCGACCTGCTGCGCGGCCTACGGACCCGTGACGCCGCGGCCAAGGCGCTGCGCGCACTGGCGATGGATCTGATCAGCGAGGTGCGCCAGCTGGATCGCCGCATCGCCAAGGCCGCCAACGATATTCAGACCGCGGTGACCGCATCCGCCACCACCTTGACCGACGTATATGGCGTTGGCACATTGACCGCCGCCAAGCTCCTGGCTCACGTCGGTGACGTTGGCCGGTTCCGGTCGGCGGCCGCATTCGCCAACTACACCGGCACCGCCCCGATCGAGGTGTCCTCCGGCGAGGTGATCCGCCACCGACTTTCGCGCGCCGGCAACCGCCAACTCAACTGCAGCCTGCACGTCATGGCCATCATCCAAGTCCGCCAAGACACCCCCGGCCGGGCCTACTACCTACGGAAACGATCCGAGGGCAAAAGTCACAACGAAGCCATGCGGTGTCTGAAACGGCGCCTCTCCGACCTGGTATATCGGCGGCTAATCCATGATGCAAACACACAGAAGGCGGGCCCGGGAGGACACTCGGGGGCGGCTCTATCGTCTCGCGCGGCCGGCTAGCACCCCGCAGACCGGCACTTCAGACAAGTCACTTCCCGGACCCGCCCACCCAAACTACAACCCCCCGCTTGACACAGAGAGGCGCCAGTAAAGAAAGTCCTCACACGTGCTCTCGTAGCGGGCACTCTCGTAGCGGGCTCGTAGCGGGCTCATTCCAGCTGCGGGGTGGCAATCCCGTTCTGCCCGTGGCGGCGGCGGACGGGAGCGAAGCGGAGGGTAGCCGCCGCGCTCAGCGGCTCAGGTGTGCCAGTCCTTCAGCAGGGCGATGAGTCCTCCCGCGACGTCGCCGAGATGGTTTAGAACCAATTGGCCCTTCTCGGCGGTCGCTCGCGACGGATACCCGATTACCCCGCTGCTGGTATAGGCCTTCATGCCGAGTGTGGTGAGGTAGCGGCGATCAGACGCGGTGTGGTCGTTACTCTGCCAGGGCTGATTTTGCATGCCTACGACGTCGACCATCTCGTCGTGGCAGGCAATCACGACCAGCGGCGTGGTGCTCTCGACGGTGTGCGAGGCGGCCGACCTCGACTACCGGATCACGGTCTTGGCCGACCTGTGCCTGGACGTCGATGAGGAGGTACACCGGGTTCTCATTGAGAAGGTTTTCCCGAGGCAGACGACAGTGATCGACTCCACGCAATGGCTGGGCCGTTAGCGGCCGACAAAGCAAATGGCCGGAGGCTAACTGTCGCTGCCGAGGGTGATGGCGAGGGCCTCATCCTCGGGTGTCTCTGGCACGTCTTTGTCTTCGGCGTCGATGCCGGCCAGATGCGAGCGGGTCGCGGCGAGGACGCCGGCGCCGAGTAGCACCGTTGCCGCGCCAACCCAGAACGGCACATGCATGTTGATCCGCTCGCCCAGCACAGCGGCCACCCACGGCGCCAGCGCCGCCCCGGAGAACCGCACGAAGCTGTAGGCCGCCGATGCCACGCCTCGTTCGACGGGCGCAGCTCTCATCACGGTTTCGGTGACGAGGGTGTTGTTAATCCCGATGAACAGTCCAGCGACGACGACACAGCCCGCCAGCACGGATTTGTTGTCGGTACCCAGCGCCATCACCGCCAGCGTCGCCGTCAGCGCCAACAGGTTGACCAGCAGCGTCGGGACGGTGCCGAAGCGGCCCTGCAGCCGGGGCGCCACCACAACGGACGTGAACACCAGCGCCAGGCCCCAGCCGAAGAAGATCAGGCCGATCTGGTGGGCGTCCATGTTGAGCGGAAACGGTGTGAAGGCCACCAGCGTGAAGACCCCGAAGTTGTAGAGCAGCGCGGTGATCGCGACGCCGAGCAGCCCACGGTGCTTCAGGGCCCGGAACGGGTCCACCAGTGTGGTGGTCTTTTCGACGCGCGGGGTCGAGGGCAGCAGGAAGGTGGTCACCACGAGCGCGCACGCCATCAGCGCTGACACCCCGAAGAACGGGCCCCGCCACGACATGGAGCCCAGGACACCGCCGACGAGCGGCCCGACGGCGATGCCCAGTCCCAGCGCGGCTTCGTAAAGGATGATCGCCTGAGCGGCCGACCCCTGCGCGGAGCTGATGATGGTGGCCAATGCGGTCGCGATGAACAGCGCGTTGCCCAGGCCCCACAGTGCCCGCCAGCCCACGATTTCCAGCACGGTGTCAGACATCCCGGCCACGCCGGCGCCGACGATGATGATCACCAGTCCGATCAGCAGCGTGTGCTTGGGCCCGATCCGGCTGGACACCACACCCGTCATCAGCATCGCCACACCCATCACGGCCGTGTAGCTAGTGAACAGCAACGACACCTGCACGGGCGTGGCATTCAGACTGTCGCCAATCGGCTTGAGGATGGGATCGACCAAACCGATTCCCATGAACGCGACAACGCACGCTACGGCAACGGCCCACACGGACTTAGGTTGGCGCCACATAGGCTGGCTGGTCCTTTTCTGTTGGTGCTGCGATTATTTCGATCGGTTAATCGGGGCCGCTGCGCATCATTACGCCGAGCCTGCCGAAGAACTCGGCGATCGCCAGCTTCTGGTTGCGCCGCGCCCGGGTAGAACGCGTCCTGCCGAAAGATGCTTATCCACAGCCTATTTGGGCTCACCGCACGCGGACTCAAATTTGCAAACCCGGGATGGTTCATAGTGCGAATTCGTCGGTTCGTAATACCACCCAACGCGGGTTCAGAACTATTCCGATGTCTTGAGACATCACAGGGTCGGGCTGACAATCTCTACTTTGCCGCTGACTTAAAACACGTATCTGGCGATGAGGTCAGCCACTGCGGCCGGCTTCGGTGATCCGTCGATCTCTACCGTGTGGTGAACGGTCAGGTTGACAGTGTCTTCAGCAACCTTGGTCGCGTCAGCCAGCACCGAACGCACACGGATGCGGCTGCCGGTCGCGACCGTCGACAAGAACCGCACGCGGTTCAGACCATAGTTGATGCCCATCTTCGCGTTCTCTACGACGTAGTTATCTTTGCTCATGCCCGGGATCAGCGACAATGTTAAAAAGCCGTGCGCAATCGTTGTGCCGTATGGACTTTCGTCCGTCGCACGGTCCACGTCGACGTGGATCCACTGGTGGTCCTCTGTGACGTCGGCAAATGTGTCGACTCGTTCCTGATTGATCTGCTTCCACGCACTGACGCCGAGCACCTGACCGATCGTCTCGACAGCATCGTCTATGGATCTGATCACCTTCATGGAGCCTCTTCTGGTCGTCTGCGCGGACAGGTGGACCGACTATTCCGCTAGTTATATAGCGGGCTGGGTCTGCCTCTCTTGTGGAGCTCGCGTGATGCGTGGTTTCCAGCCCCGTTTGAGTACGGTGACTGGCCCGTGGGCCTGGAGCTGGCAGGCCAGACGAACGTCGGGGCCAGCCATTAGGGTTCCCGCTCCAGCCTGTGCGAGTGCGGCGAGAGAGCTT
>DASQSQ010000075.1:0-8153 GCA_035642315.1 Mycobacterium sp. | reverse complement strand
GTGGTGTTCATCGTGCCGGTGTCAGCCGCCTTAACGCTGCCCTGGCGCATCGAACCGTACGGCGTCGACGCCCGCCTGATGCGCAAAACGCCTGACCGACCGGTGGCGCTGGACCCGATGATCTCGCCCCGCCAGCAGACGATAGTGTGCGCGATGCTGGCCGGCCTGGACTGCATCGAAGCCGAATTCCTCGCCGAGATGTTGCGGGTCACCGATGAAGAACTCCGTCGGCAAACCGCGGAACTCCTTGCAGCACAATATATTGCTGTGCATCCGCATGATGGCCGGTGGTGGTTCGGTCTCACTGCTGTCGGCCGGGCGTCGTATCGGCGTCACTTGCGTGCTCTGCAGCGGGTCGCCAGTGAGCAGCCCACTGTCGATGCCGACGAGCCGCTTTAAGCAGTGAAGCGGTAGTCGTCCAGGTCGAAACGCCGGCTGCGCCAGTAGACCTCGAACGTGGTCGAGGGCCGTAGCGCCACGTCGCCGTTCTTGTCGAAGTAGTAGCTGTTGGCCCGTTGGCAGCTGTCCTGCCAGAACACCTGGCGGTGCCGGCGCCGCATCATCTCAGCGAAAAAGCGGGCGTTGGCCTCCTCGGTGACCTCGACCCGGCTGGCATCGCGCTGACGGGCCCGCTCCAGGCATCGCACCATGTGGTGCGTCTGCGCTTCGATCAGCGCGAAGTATGACGACCCGACGTAGCCGTACGGGCCCATCACGCTGAACAAGTTGGGAAAGCCGGGAACGCTCACGCCCTCGTACGCCTGCACCCGGTGTTCGTCCCAGAACTTGGTCAGCGACAGGCCGCCGCTGCCGGTGACCGCAAAGGTCGGCATGCTCTCGGAGTCCAACACATGAAAACCGGTGGCCAGCACCAGCACATCGACTTCGTGGTCGGTGCCGTCGGTGGTGGCCACCGCCGAGGCCGTGATCTTGTCGATCGGCTCGGTCACCAGCTGCACGTTGTCGCGGTTGTACGTCGACAGGTAGGTGTTGTGGAACCCGGGTCGCTTGCAGCCGATCGCATACTGCGGGGTGAGTTGCTTGCGCACCACCGGATCCCGGACCTTCCGGCGCAGATAGGCGCGGCCGACCGATTCCATCCACCTGGCCAGCGGGTACACCGTGAAGTACTGCGCCGGAAGGGGAAAGGTCACCTCGACATAGGCCTGGCTGATCAGCCGCTGGAGTGCTTTCGCGCCGGGCAGGCGCAAAGCCCAGTGCGCCAGCTTGGGCAGCGGCACGTCGAACTTCGGGAAACACCAGATCGGGGTGCGCTGAAATACCGTGAGCTCTTTGACGATCGGCGCGATCTCGGGGATCAGCTGCACCGCCGAGGCGCCGGTGCCGATCACGGCGACGCGCTTGCCGGTCAGGTCCTGGCTGTGATCCCAGCGGGCGGTGTGCACGATGGTGCCGCCGAAGGAGTCGCCGCCGTCGATGTCGGGCAGCTTGGGCACGGTGAGCACACCGCTGGCGTTCAACAGGAATCGGGCGGTGACTTCGCCTCCGGGATCGGTTTGCACCCGCCACAGCGACCGCTCGTCGTCGAACTCGGCCGCGAGAACCTTGGTGTTGAACCGGATCTTGGGCCGGATTCCGTACTTATCGGCGCAATGTTCGGCATACGCCTTCAGCTCTTGGCCCGGTGCGTAGGTCCGCGACCAGTCCGGCCGCTGCTCGAACGAGAACTGGTAGGAAAACGACGGAATGTCAACGGCGATGCCCGGATAGGTGTTCCAGTACCAGGTGCCGCCGACGCCGTCGCCGGCCTCGATGATCAGGTAGTCGCCGAGTCCGGCCTGATCGAGCTTGATCGCGATGCCGATGCCCGAGAATCCGGCGCCGACGATGAGGCAGTGGTAGTCGGGAGAATCACCGGTCACGGTACCGCCTCGGTTTCCGGGTTTACGAGTGCAGGGCGGTTTTCAGGGCCGCGAGCCCGCGGTCGGTCGCCTCGGCGGCCGCCGGGATGAGCAACGCGAAGCTGACGTAACCGTGCACCAGCGTCGGCTCGTTGCTCAGCTCGGCGGGCACTCCCGCGGCGTTGAGCAGCTCGGCGTAGTGCGACCCCTCGTCCCGTAGCGGATCATGCTCGGCGGTGCCGATGTAGGCCGGTGCCAGGCCGCTGAAGTCGGTCGCGTTGGCCGGGGCCATGGCGGGCGGCAGCGCGGCGGGGTCGCTGATGTCGACGCCCGGGATGTACCACGCCAGGAAGGCGTCGATGACGTCTTGGTTCAGGATCGGCGCGTCGGCGTTCTCGGTGAACGACGGCAGCGACAGGTTCGCGGCGGTGGTCGGATACCACAGCAGCTGGAACGCCAGCTTGGGTCCGCCGTTATCGCGGGCCAATTGCGCCATTACGGCGGCCAGGTTGCCGCCGGCCGAGTCACCGGCGACGGCGATGCGATTCGGGTCACCGCCTAACTCAGCGGCGTGCTCGGCGGTCCATTGCAGCGCCGCCCAGCAGTCGTCCACCCCGGCCGGGAACGGATGTTCCGGCGCGAGTCGGTAGTCCACCGACACCACGATGGCCTCGGCGCCGACGGCGTGCGCCCGAGCGACCGGGTCGTGGGTCTCCAGATCGCCGAGCGCGAAACCCCCGCCGTGGTAGAAGACGACGACCGGCAGGTCCCGGTGCTCTTGGACTGACGAACCCGGCGGCCAGTAGATGCGAACCGGGATGTCGGTGAGGTCGCCGTGGCTGATGACGCGGTTCTCGATGCGCAGGTCCGGCAGCATCTCCGGGGGCGCCTGCAGCTGGCGCAGTCGCGCCCGCGCAACCTCGACGCCGTCGGCGGCGGTGAACGTCAGCGGGAACGCGTCGAGCACTGCCTTCAGCGTCGGGTCGATTCCTGATCGGGCGGTGGGCGTCATGGACCTACCTTATTCACCCCCTAATGCAGGGCGGCACGCAGTGCGGCCAGCGCGCGGTCGAGTGCGGCCGTGGCGGCGGGCACCACCCCGGCGTAGCCGACGAAGCCGTGTACGAGCGTCTCGGCGTTGTCCACCTCGACGGGAACGCCGGCGGCCGCCAGCAGTTCGCCGTACCGGATCCCGTCGTCGCGCAGCGGGTCGTGGCCGGCGACGGCGATGTAGGCGGGCGGCAGCCCGGCCAGGTTCTCCGCCCGCCCCGGCGCCATCCCGGGCGGGGGATCGGACAGGTCGACTTCGCCCGCGTAAAAACGAGAAAACGCGGCGATGGAATCACGGTCGAGGATGGCCGCGTCCGCATTCTCGGTGAACGACGGCAACGACGGGTCCCACATGGTGGAGGGGTACCACAACAACTGGAAACGGATCGGTGGTCCGCCGTCGTCGCGGGCCCGCTGCGCCATCACCGCGGAGATGGTGCCGCCCGCCGAGTCCCCGGCCACCGCCAGCCGACTGGCGTCGGCGTCGAGTTCGTCAGCGTGCTCGGCCACCCATTGGGTTGCCGCCCAGGCGTCGTCGATGGCAGCGGGGTAGGGGTGCTCGGGTGCCAGCCGGTAGTCGACGGACACGACCACGGCATCGGCGCCGACGGCGTGCTGGCGACAGGTTCCGTCGTGGGTGTCGAGGTCACCGGCGATGAAGCCGCCGCCGTGAAAGAACAGGATCACCGGCGGCGCTTTGAGGTCAGCGTGATCGGTTGGCGGCCAATAGATTCGAATGTTGATCGGGCCGGCCGGCCCGTCGATGCTGCGGTTTTCCACCCGCAGCTCGGGATAAAACTCGCGCCGCGGCAGATCCCGCAGCTGCCGGCGCGCCGCGTCGACGCCGTCGGCGATGGATAACCGGAACGGGACGGCATCCAGTACCTTCTGCAGGATGGGGTCGATGGCGGGACCTGGGTCGTCGACGGTGGACATGGGGACACCGTACGCATCCCGCGTCGTGGCCGGTTCCTGGGTGGCCGCCGGCTGGGCCGGCGTTGCCTACGGGGTGTTTCTGACCGTGACCGCCTTGCGTTCCCCGCCGGGCGCCGAGCTGACCGGACGGTGGACGCCACAGCCTGCGTTCAAGGCATCGATGGCCCTGCTGCTGGCGTTCGCTGCCGCCGCGCATCCGATTGTCCGCGAGCGGCGCTGGCTGATGCCGGCGCTGGTTTTCTCGGCGGCCGGCGACGCGTTGCTGGCGATCCCGTGGTGGACGCCGTCCTTCGTGCTCGGGCTGGGGGCATTTCTGGTGGCGCACCTGTGCTTTCTGGGTGCGCTGGTGCCACTGGCGAGGTCGTCGGCTCGGTCGCGTCCGCGCCTGATCGCCGTCGCGGCGATGTGCGTGGCGTGCGCGGCGCTGCTGGTGTGGTTCTGGCCGCACCTGGGACGTGACGGATTGACCGTGCCCGTCACGGTCTACATCGTCGTGCTGGCCGCGATGGTGTGTGCCGCGCTGCTGGCGCGGCTGCCCACCATCTGGACGGCGGTCGGCGCGATGTGTTTCGCGGGATCGGACGCGATGATCGGCATCGGCCGGTTCGTCCTGGGCAACGAGGCGCTGGCGGTGCCCGTCTGGTGGTCCTACGCGGCGGCGCAGATTCTGATCACGGCCGGCTTCTTCTTCGGCCGGGTGTCGGGAACCTCTGCTACACCTGGCGAGTGACCACGCGGACCAGGCACGCCGCCGCATTCGAACCGATTGCGCGGGTGCTGCCGATGTTGTCGGTGCCGCATCTGGATCGCGAATTCGACTATCTGGTGGACGCCAAGCAATCCGACGACGCGCAGCCCGGCGTGCGGGTGCGGCTCCGATTCCACGGCAGGCTGGTCGACGGGTTCATCCTGGAGCGCCGCACCGACACCGATCACGTCGGCAAGCTGGCCTGGCTTGACCGGGTGGTGTCCGCCGAAGCGGTGCTCACCCCGGAGATCCGCCGGCTGGTCGATGCCGTGGCGGCGCGCTACGCCGGAACCCGCGCCGATGTGCTGCGGCTGGCGGTGCCGCCGCGGCACGCCAAGGTGGAGCGCGAAAACCCAACGCCGCCAGAGCTTCCCGTCGTCGCCGACGTCGACCGGGCAAGCTGGGACGCATACGGCCGCGGCGGGCAATTCCTGACCGCGCTGGGCGAGTCGCGTGCGGCCCGCGCGGTGTGGCAGGTGCTGCCCGGCGATTCATGGGCGGACCGTTTCGCCGAGGCCGCCGCGGTGACGGTGCGGACGGGCCGCGGGGCGTTGGTGATCGTCCCGGATCAGCGGGATGTGGATGCGATGTGGCGTGCCGCGACGACCCGGCTCGACGAAGCCGCGGTGGTGGCGTTGTCGGCGGGGTTGGGGCCGGCCGCGCGCTACCGGCGTTGGCTGGCCGCGCTGCGGGGCAGCGCGCGGCTGGTGATCGGCACCCGCAGTGCGGTGTTCGCGCCGGTGAGCGATCTGGGGCTAGTCATGGTGTGGGACGACGGCGACGACACGCTGGCCGAGCCGCGGGCGCCGTATCCGCACGCCCGGGAGGTGGCGATGCTGCGCGCCCACCAGATGCGCTGCGCGGCGTTGATCGGCGGTTACGCCCGCACCGCCGAGGCCCACGCGCTGGTCCGCAGCGGATGGGCGCACGACATCGTCGCCGCCCGCCCGGTGGTGCGCGCCAGCAGCCCACGGGTGGTCGCGCTCGATGACGGGGGATACGCCGAGGAACGGGATCCGGCAGCCCGCTCGGCGCGGCTGCCGTCGGTCGCGCTGCGCGCGGCCCGCTCGGCGTTGGAGGCCGAAGCGCCGGTGCTGGTGCAGGTGCCGCGGCGCGGTTATGTCCCGTCGCTGGCCTGCGGGCGCTGCCGCGCGATTGCCCGCTGCCGGCAGTGCACCGGTCCGCTGTCCTTGGATGACCGCGACGGGACGGGCCCGGTGTGCCGGTGGTGTGGCCGTTCCGATGCCGCGCTGCGCTGCGCCCGCTGTGGGTCGGATGCGGTGCGGGCCGTGGTGGTGGGGGCGCGGCGGACCGCCGAAGAGCTCGGCCGGGCGTTTCCGGATACGACGGTGATCACCTCGGCGGGCGAAGCGGTGGTGCCCGAGGTCGCGGCGCGCCCGGCGCTCGTGGTGGCAACGCCGGGCGCGGAACCACGCGCGTGTGGCGGGTATGGGGCGGCGCTGCTGCTCGACAGCTGGGCGCTGCTGGGCCGTCAGGATCTGCGCGCGGCCGAAGACACGCTGCGGCGCTGGATGGCCGCTTCGGCGTTGGTGCGGGCCCGCGACGACGGTGGAGTGGTGACGGTGGTTGCCGAATCATCTGTTCCCACAGTGCAATCGCTGATCCGCTGGGATCCGGTCGGTCATGCGGAGGCGGAGCTGGCGGCCCGCACAGAGGTCGCCTTGCCGCCGAGCGTGCACATGGCTGCTCTCGATGGCGCCTCCGACGCGGTGGCTGCGTTGCTCGACGAAACCCAGTTGCCGGACAGCGCCGAGCTGCTCGGCCCAGTGCAGCTACCGCCCGGTGCGCGCCGACCGCCGGGGACTCCGGCCGACGTTCCGGTGACGCGGATGCTGGTGCGGGTGCGCCGCGAGCAGGGCCTGGCGCTCGCGGGAGAGCTGCGGCGAGGCGTCGCCGTGACCAGCGCCCGGCAAACAGACGAGCCGGTTCGGGTGCAGATCGACCCGCTGCACATCGGTTAGTTGTGGCGGGCCGCTTCCTGGGCGAGCTGCACGCGCGAGCTCAGGCCGAGCTTGGTGTAGACGTGGGTGAGGTGGGTTTGCACGGTGCGCGGTGAGATGAAAAGCCTTGTGGCGATGTCGTTGTTGGCCAGCCCTTCGCTGACCAGGCGCACGACGTCGCGTTCGGTCGGCGTGAGCGAACCCCAGCCACTGGTGGGACGTTTGCGTTGGCCGCGTCCGCGCCGCGCGTAGGCGATGGCCTCTTCGGTGGACAGCGCCGCGCCCTCGGCCCATCCGGATTCAAAGTCGCTCTCGCTCAACGCATTACGCAATACCGCCAGCGAGGCCTCGTACCCGGCGTCATCGACTTTCAGGCGGACCTCGCCGATACGTTGCTGGATGGCATGTGCACGCCGTCATGAGTAGCGATGGCCCCCGACGCGGTGCTATTCATCCGCGCCATCGCGGCGGTCATCTGCTCGGGCTGGGTTTCCCACAGCCGGGTGGAGCCTTCGACATCGGCCAGCAGCAACGTCACGGTGCCCGTCGGTAAAAGGCCGCTCACGGCTAGTTCGCTCCAGTCCACCAGGGGCGTTTCCGCACGTGGATCGATGTCGCTCATGCTAGCCAGCATGCGGCCAGCCTGAACCGCAAAACATCAGCGGAACCGCGTAAATTGCCGCCGATCGATGGCGGAATTACGACCCTGCTGGCCCAGATCCACGCGCTGCGGCCGATGTCCTGAGTTTCCGGCGCCGGAAAGTTAAGTAGTGCACTACTCATGTGCTCGGCGCTATGCGCTGAAACTATTGGTCCGCGTCTGCGCGCCCTGACGGCTGGTTTTCCAGAAAGGTGAACTGCCATGCTCGAGGCACCTGAATTGACCGACGTCACCAAACTGCCGCTGGCGCCGAAGAATCCGCTGCGCTACCGCCACCAGATCAGGGCCCTGCGGTCGCTTATCGACGGGCATCAGGAACTCCTCGATGCCGGTGGCCCCGTGACCCGCGTCGTGCTCGGGCCCAAATGGCTTTTTCCGACGGCAGTGTTGATCTCCTCGCCGCAGGGCGCGCGAGACGTTTTGGGACGGACCGACGAGATCGCCGACCGAGGCGGGGCGACGATGGCCATCCAGATGCGTCGGCTGATGGGTGGCAACCTGCTCGTCCTGCCGCATCACCAATGGCTGCCGCGGCGTCGCACCCTGCAGCCGATGTTCACCAAGCGGCACGTCCCGCGTTACGCCGGCCACATGGCCGCGGCGGCGCAGACGGTGGTCGAAGGCTGGTCCGAGGGCGCGACGGTAGACCTGGACGCCGAGTGCCGCACGCTTACTCTGCGGGCGCTCGGTCGCTCTGTGCTCGGGCAGGACCTCGACGACAGGGCCGACACCGTCGGGCCGGCGCTGCGCACCGCGCTCTCATGGGTCGCCGACCGTGCGACCCGGCCGGTCAATCTGCCGCAATGGGTGCCCACCCCTGGCCAGCAACGCGCTCGCCGGGCCAATGCGGTTCTGCATCAGCTGGCCGCTGAGATCCTCGCGGCGGTACGAGCCGACCCCGATCGAGACGCACCGCTGGTGCGTGCCTTGATCGC
>DASQSQ010000074.1:0-9922 GCA_035642315.1 Mycobacterium sp. | reverse complement strand
CGCGCCGTGGCGACGACCACCGACCCGAAATACGATCTGCTGCTTGTGGAGTACGGCAAGCGTGCCAGCACAGAGCTGGCCGTCGGCAGCGAACAATGGCGCGGCGCAAGCCGGCCCGCGGTCAACGGGCCTCCAAGGGTTACCTCGCCGCGAAACGCGCTGTGGCCAAGCTGTCCAAGAAAGTCGCCCGGCAGCGGCAAGACACGGCGCGTAAGTGGGCCACCAAAGTCGTCGCCAACCATGGGGCATTGGCGGTCGAGGACTTTAAGCCACGGTTTTTGGCCAAGTCCCGGATGGCACGCAAAGCCGCGGACGGCACCATCGGCGCGACCAAAGCGACGCTGATCGAGCATGCCCAGCGTGCGGGCCGAAAGGTGGTGTTGGTGCCGCCCGCCTACACGACGATGACATGCAGCGGTTGCGGCGCGAGAGCCAAGTCCCGCCTGCCGCTGTCGGAACGAGTTTTCGCCTGCGAATCCTGCGGAATGATCCAGGATCGCGACCGAAACGCTGCCAGAGTCATTCTGGACAGGGCTGGTCTCAACCCTGCCGGTGCTGAAGCTGTAAGACATTCAGATCTCCTCGAGGTCCGAGTGCTTGCCGAGCCGGGAATCCCCGCCCCTTAGGGCGGCGAGGATGTCAATCGTAGATTCCCTCCAGGTACCACCTCCGCTGGCGATAGCACAACAGCATCGCGGTCCCGGGATCGGACGCTCGCCCCCCCGCCAACAACACCTGGACTCGGGCGGTACGGCCCCCGGTGCCGGTGGCTGCCCGATCCGGATCCCACCAGCGTTCGTCGACCGACCATGGTCCGGCCCACCAGCTCAGCCGCTCATCACGACCGCGGGAGGTCAGTCGTGCCGGATCGGCGGAGAACAGCCCGCGGCTGGTCACCCGAACCGAGTTACCTTGGGCATCAAGCAATTCCACCGGATCATCGAGCAGTACCGTCGGCGACGGCTCGGGTAGTTGACCGGGCCACGGCAGACCCGGATCGGCCCGCGGCACCGACTCGTCACCCAGCGGCGTCAACGTGATGCGCTCGGCAGGCCCACGACCGCCGGACAGTACCGGCACCTGCACTGCCTCCGGGCCGAGCAGACCCTGCACCCGCACCAGCGCACGACGGGCCCGCATCCTGTCCTCGTCGCCGAGACCACCCCATAGCGGTAACTGCAGCGCCCCGGCCGACACCACCTCCACCGGCTGAAGTCGGAGCAGCGTCACCGGTGCAGTGGGCCGATCCACGACGGTCCGGGTGTTCAACCATCCGTCCAGCTGCCAGCGCACCCGGTCTGCGGTGGCGTCCTCGGTCAGCGGCTCGGCGCATCGCCAAACCCGGGTCAGCTCTCCGCCGTCGGCGGTGACGGCATGAACGGCCAGTCGGGTGCATCCCACTCCAGCGGCCATCAAGGTCTGATGCAACGTGCTGGCCAGCGAGCGACCGGCAAATGCCGCGGCGTCGACCCGGTCGATCGGCGGGTCGCAGTGCAGCACGGCGTCGAGTTCGGCCGGCGGCTCACGCCCGGACGGCCCGCGTTCCGGCTCGGCGCGGGCGAACCGGTGCGCACTCACCGCGTCAGCACCGAACCGGGAAGCCACGTCGGTGCGCGGCAATGCGGCGAACTGCCCGATGGTTCGAATCCCCATCCGCCACAGCAGATCTGCCAGGTCGTCCCGTCCGGGACCGGACAGGCTGGGCTCGGTGGCGAGTTGCCGGATCGACAGCGCCGACAGGAACCGCGCGTCTTCTCCCGGTTCGACGACACGACCGGCGCGGGCGGCGAAGACCGCGGTAGACAGCTGGTCGGCGACCCCGACCTGACATTCGGCGCCGGCTGCGGCGACAGCATCGGTCAGCCGCTCGGCGGCCTGCTGTTCGGACCCGAAAAAGCGGGCCGCCCCACGCACCGGCAACACCAAAAGCCCGGGCCGCAGCACCTCGGCCCGGGGCACCATCTCGTCCACGGCCGCGATAATCCCTTCGAAGAAGCGGGCGTCGCGGTCGGAGTCGGCGGTCACGACGTGCAGTTGCGGACAGCGAGCCGCCGCCTCTCGTCGCCGCAGTCCGCGTCGCACTCCCGCCGAACGGGCAGCCGACGAGCAGGCGATCACCCGGTTGGCCAGCGTGACGGCGACCGGGGCCGTTGCGGGCAGACTTGCGGCCGCCGCCGCGGCGACCGCAGGCCAGTCCATACACCAAATCGCCAATACCCGGGAGGCCACGTGAACTACCCGGCTCGCACCCGGCCGATTGCCCGTCCCGCTCCGCTGATCTGGAGCCGCACCTTGCTGATCCGTCCGAAACCGGGCGTACCCACCGTGGTCTCATAGCCGCAGACCCGGGCCTGTAGTCGTATCGATGCACCCTGCCAGTCACCATCGGTGACCAGCAGGGTGCAGCCTTTGTGGTGAGCGCGCGCCACCACTGCCCGCGCCCGGGTCAGCGGCACCGAGCGCCCGCCCAGAGCCAGCACGACCAGATCCATTCCGTCCATGAGCACCGCGGCCACCTCCACCGGATCAGAACCGGGATCCGGGATTACCGCGAGCCGGCTCAGATCCGCTCCCATTTCCACGGCGGCCAGCAGGCCGCAATCCGGCTGACCGACAATGGCCGCGTTCCCGCCCGCGGCCGTCACCGCGGCCACCATGCTCAGCGACAGTGACCGGGCTCCCGACAACACCGCCACCGTTCCCCGTGGCAACAGTGCCGGCAGCACTGGCAACAACTCCGCGAGCAGTTGCGGGATCGGCAGCCTGGTTTCCGTATCCGGTAACAGGTCATCCGGGCCGGGGTGACTATGCGCATGGCCGCGCCGAGGAGAGCCGACCTTCCCGGACACCGCCGCCATCTGGCGACGCAGCTGTTTAAGCTGGTCAACACGGTCGTGATGGGGCTGATCGGAGGCGAGAATCGCCGTCATCACCACCTCCTGATGTCACGGGTGTTACTACTGATGTTCGAATGTATGTTCGATATGAGTCAGTCAACACCCGCCCACCGACAAACGTCAAGCGGCTCCCTAACCAGCAAACTCGGCTGCGCCGGGAAGCCGGCCCACTCGAGCAACCACGTGTTCCGGAGTCGCGCTCGAACGTTTATCTCACCGTGTTCTCGATGTGACGGCGGTCACCCACTGTTGTTGACGTGACTTGAGTGCCATAGGCGCACCCCAAGCAGATGAGGAGTGGGATGCCGGCGCTGGAAGATCCTCTTAGCTGGATTTCACGCGCGCCGCTGTGGCGGCGCGTGCTTGCGGTTTGCGGCGTGTCCGTCCTTGTCGCCGGGGGGGTGTGCATAGCGCGTGCTGCCCCTTGGAGCCCCGCCGCGGTCCTGCGCGTGGGCAGCTATCAAGGGATTCCGGGGCAGTACTCGAGCATCCAAGCAGCGATCGACGCCGCCCGGCCCGGAGACTGGGTGCTGATCGGCCCGGGCGACTACCACGAGGCCGGCAATCGCGTTCCTCCCGGGGCCGCCGGCGACGACATGGCCGGGGCCGCTGTGCTCGTGACCACGCCCAACATCTGGATCCGCGGCATGGACCGCAACGGAGTTGTGCTCGACGGCACCAAGCCGGGGGCGCCTCCGTGCAGCTCGGCGCCTGGCGACCAGAACCTCGGCCCGCTCGATTCCAACGGCCTCCAGTCGGGCCGTAACGGCCTGATCGTATTCAAGGCGTCCGGGGTCAGCGTGGAGAACCTGACCGCCTGCAACTTCATCTCGGGCGACCTCACTCCCGGCGACGAGATCTGGTTCGACGGCGGCGGTTCGAGTGGCAAGCAGCAGATCGGAAGCTGGCGCGGCGCGTACCTGTCGGCCACCTCGAGCTACTACGGCGGCGAGAACCAGAACACCCAGTACGGGATCTACGCCTCCAACACCTTCGGGCCGGGGATCTTCACGCAGGTGTATGCCAACAACATGGGCGACGCCGGGTTTTACATCGGCGCCTGCCCGGACTGCAACACGATCCTCGATCACGCCCATACCCAGAACTCGGCCGAAGGCTATTCGGGAACCAACTCGGGCGGCCATCTGATCATTCAGAACTCCGAGTTCGACCACAACTACATCGGGATCGTCACCAACAGCCAGAACAACGACGACCAACCGTCACCCCAGTCCGGCCACTGCCCCCTTGCCGAGACCGGTCCGACCGGTACTCATTCGTGCTGGCTGGTTACGCACAACTCGGTGCACGACAACAACAACCCGAACACACCCACCAACTCCGAAGTCAGCGGTGTTCCGGTGGGCGTCGGCGTCCTGATCGTCGGAGGCCACTACGACACGGTCGACGACAACGACATCCACGACAACGGCGCGTGGGGCGTGCTGCTGGTCCCCGAGGTCGACACCGAGGCCTGGATACCGATCGCCCACTGCAAAGGCGGCCTCGGCCTGAGGGCGTTGTCGTTCTGTTACTACGACGACTGGGGCAACGAGATCGAGAACAACAAGCTGAGCCACAACGGCTTCTTCGGCAACCCGAGTAACGGCGATCTTGCGGAGATCTCAAACCTCGAATTTCCCGGCAACTGCTGGCACGGCAACGTAGACACCTCGGGTAATGCCCTCAACGCCAAGCACTATCAGCTCGGCCGCCGAGGGGTCACGAGCGCCCCGCCTTTCCTCCAGCTATTCCCCCACAACATCTGCGGAATCCCGGACGCGGGCGCAGGGCTCATCAGCATCCTGAGTCTGGAGGTCGCTTGCAACTCGCAGTTCCTCGGCCCCTGCCCGGACAGCACCTCGTACGCGAACTACCCGCGCCCGACGGGCGTCCAGCTGATGCCGCTGCCCCCGCAACCCAGCATGCCCAATCCCTGCCTGGGCGTGCCGCAAAACCCGTGGTGCCCCAACAATCCGGCCAGCCCACCTCCGTATCCCGTGCCGGGGTCGACCGTTATGTGATGTGGTGTTGGCTAAAGACCGGCAGCGGCGCGGATCTGCCGGCGAGTAGCCGCCGGATCTTTATCGCGGAATATATAGTGGCTCAATGCGATTCGTGCAATTGCACCGGCAAGGTCCCGGGGGCGCGCCGTGGAATCGAAGCCGTCTTCACGCGCGCATTGTTCTAAGACCGCCCTCAAGCCGTCGGTGATCATAGGTAACGCCCGGGCCATCTGTTGATGGGCGAAGCCCGGCTCCAGGTCGAGCTGGCTCCCTGGCGGCTGGTCCTCGACGAAAGTCGCCACGACATCGATCGCAGCTTCTAGTCGCGCGACCCCGGTGACCCCGTACATCGCCCGTGCCATTGCCGCGTCGAAACGCTGTCGTTCCTGCGCTCCCAGCGCATCTATCAGGTCCTCTTTGGACGCGAAGTAGCGATAGATGGTCGGCCGTGATACCCCAGCCAGAGTTGCCACATCGGACAGCGACAACTTCCGTGCGCCCGTCCTCAGCACGAGCCGTCGGGCCGCGTCGAGTATCCGATCGGCCAGATCGCCGTGAACTGAACCGGATTGGCGTGATTCGGCGATCGACACAGCGGCAACTCCTTTGTTCCAAAATGGAATTCAGGCGGATACCGGATCGAGTCGGCCGAGTTCACGCAGCCAGGGAATCAGTAGGCGCAGTCCGTCGTCGAACGACATCGGATCGTAGCCAAGGCGCCGAATCGTCAAGTTGTCGCTCGCTCGCGGCTTGCGAACGCTCTTGGCAGCGGCTGCCGCGATGGCCATCAGGGTGGGACCGAACTCCGCTTTCAGCGCCTCGGGATCGGAACGGTAGTCGAGATCTTCGACGTGGTGGTCGATTCCGGCGATCTGACAGGCGCGATTGATACCGGCGGCCGTGCTGACGGTGTCCTGCGGCTGACCGATCAACAGATATCGCTCACCGGCCACCCCCCGGTCCAGTGCCGCAATCGAACCCCTCGCAACATCCTTGCCCGCCACCCAGGTCACCGGAAACGCAAGATAGCGCTTGATCTTTCCGCGCATGCCGGCCAACAACACCCTGTTGAAGCTGGTGCGATGCAATGCCCTCTCAACCACCAAGCCGGGACCGAAGATCGCACCGGGGTGGCAGGTCAGCACGTCCTCGCCCGCGGCGGCACGTTGGTGGGCTTCCAGGAAGGCGGCGAGCTTGGTGACCGTATAGGGGTCGTCCGGCGGGTTGTCGAGAACGGGAGCCTCTTCGAAGTCGACGCCGGTGCTCAGGTTGAAGAACGTAGCCGTACTCAGGGCAACGACCCGACGCATGCCGTGGCTCCTCGCGGCATCGAGCACGTTGGTGGTGCCGACCATGTTGACTGCCTTGAAGTCGTCGAGGTCCTGACTGGCTCCACCCAGCAACGCCGCACAGTGAATGGCCGCCTCGGCGCCCTTGGCTGCGCGAAGCACATCATCGGCGTCGCTGATGTCGCCCTTGACCAATTCGACGCCGATGCCGGCCAGCGCCGTGGCCTCATCCGGATTGCGCACCAGTGCGCGGACATGGTCACCACGCTCGATCAGCTGTTCGCAAACATTGCTGCCGGTCTGCCCGGTGGCGCCGGTGACAAAGATCGTGCTGGCCATGACCTGAGCCCCTCTCTGATTACAAAAACAACATATACAGTAAATCTTGTAACGATTGAGCTGTAAATACTCTATTCTTTGCTCATGGCGCTCGATCCGGCAAGCATCCTCCTGACCGATCGTGTCGCCGTTGTCACCGGCGGCGGCGCCGGTATCGGCCGCGGCATCGCCGCGGGGATGAAGGCAATGGGCGCGAAGGTGTCGATCTGGGAACGCGACCCCGCATCGTGCGCATCGGCTGCCGATGAGATCGGCGCGCTGGGCATCCCCACCGACGTCCGAGACTGTGCCGCGGTCGACGCCGCACTTGCCCAGACCACAGCCGACCTCGGGCCGATCACGATCCTGGTCAACAACGCCGGTGGAGTCTTCTGGTCAGGGATCCTCGACACCACCGAAAACGGCTGGGACGCGCTCTACAAGTCCAATCTGCGCCACGTCTACCTGTGCACCCAGCGGGTGGCTCGCGGCATCGTCGAGCAGAAGTTGAGCGGCAGTATCATCAACGTCACCTCGATCGAAGGTGTCCGCGCCGCACCGGGTTACGCAACCTATGCGGCAGCCAAAGCCGGGGTCATCAACTACACCAAGACCGCAGCCCTCGAGCTTGCCCCGTATGGCATCCGGGTCAACGCTCTGGCCCCCGACATCACCTTGACGGAAGGGATCATGCAAGTGGCGCCACCAGGTTCCGAAGAGCGGTTCGGCCTCACGGTTCCGATGGGACGCGCGGGCCATGTCGACGAAATGGCAGGAGCAGCAGTGTTTCTCGCGTCCGACATGGCCAGCTATATCACCGGACAGACGATCCACGTCGATGGCGGCACCCACGCGGCCAGCGGCTGGTACCACCATCCGGAGACCGGCGCCTATGCGCTGGGACCGACGGGCGGCTGAGAGCATGCCGCGCATCGCGCCGATCCCGATGGATCAGTTGAGCCCACATTCGCGACACATCGTGGAGGCAGGCGTCGCCGCGGGTCTCTACGCCACGCCCGTGCCGTTGCAGATCTTTGCTTACCGCAGTGCCCAACTCGCGCAAGTGGACATGGCCAGAACGCATTTGGGCGCTGACACACTGCTCGGCGGCCGGATACTCGAGCTGCTGCGGATACGCAGCGCGCAACTAGGCGAATGCGAGCCGTGCAGCCAATCGCGCAAGCACGATTCGATCACCGACGAGGACGTCGCGTGCCTGCTCGCGCCGGCCCGTGGCTCGTTGACGGCACAGGAGCAACTGGCTGTGGAATTCCTCGACCGGCTGTCCGGCGATCACCACTCCATCGACGACGAGTTCTACCGGCGACTGGGCGAGCAGTTCACCGCCGCGCAGATCGTCGAACTCGGCTTCACCTGCGCTTCAGCGATGGGCCTACACCGCTTCCTGCACACCCTCGACGTCTACGGCGACTCAACTCCCGTGATCGAGTTCTCGCCCGATCAGGTCGATTCGGCGAGGTAGCGTCGGCTATTCCCACTCGATGGTGCCGGGCGGCTTGCTGGTGACGTCCAGCACCACCCGATTGACCTCGGCGACCTCGTTGGTGATCCGGGTGGAGATCCGCTCCAGCACGTCGTAGGGCACCCGCGTCCAGTCCGCGGTCATGGCGTCCTCGCTGGACACGGGCCGCAACACGATCGGGTGCCCGTAGGTGCGGCCGTCGCCCTGCACGCCAACGGAACGGATATCGGCCAGCAGCACCACGGGGCATTGCCAGATCTGCTGATCCAAGCCGGCCGCCGTCAGCTCCTCGCGCGCGATCGAGTCGGCACGCCGCAATGTGTCGAGCCGCGCCGCGGTGACTTCACCGACGATCCGGATCGCGAGCCCTGGGCCGGGAAAGGGTTGACGCGCAACGATTTCCTCGGGCAGCCCCAACTCGCGCCCAACCGCCCGCACCTCATCTTTGAACAGAAGCCGCAGCGGCTCCACGAGTTTGAACTTCAGGTCGCCGGGCAGACCGCCGACATTGTGGTGGCTCTTGATGTTCGCTGCGCCGGTGCCGCCACCCGACTCCACCACGTCGGGGTACAGCGTGCCCTGCACCAGGAAGTCAATATCCTTATTTTCCAAGGTATCTCGCACGGCGCCTTCGAAGGCTCGGATGAACTGCCGTCCGATGATCTTGCGTTTGCCCTCGGGGTTGGTCACCCCGGACAGCGCCTCGAGGAACGTCGCGGCCGCGTCGACGGTCACCAGGTTGGCGCCGGTTGCGGCGACGAAGTCACGCTGCACCTGCGCACGTTCGCCGGCTCGCAGCAGCCCATGGTCGACGAACACGCAGGTCAACCGGTCCCCGATGGCACGTTGCACGAGAGCGGCGGCCACTGCGGAATCCACCCCGCCGGACAGCCCGCAGATCGCGTGCCCGTCACCAACCTGGTTGCGCACCTGCTCAACGAGTGCGCTGGCGATACCGGCCGGCGTCCAATCCGCGGCGATGCCGGCGAAGTCGTGCAGGAACCGGGTGAGCACCTGCTGCCCATGCGGAGTGTGCAGAACCTCGGGGTGGTACTGCACACCGGCCAACCGCCGGGACCGGTCCTCGAAGGCCGCCACCGGCGAACCCGCGCTGGTGGCCACCACCTGGAAACCGTCCGGGGCCGACGTGACGGCGTCACCGTGGCTCATCCACACCGGCTGCGTCTCGGGTAGATCCGAATGAAGTTCACCGCCAATGACTTTCAATTCGGTTCGGCCATACTCGCTGGTTCCGGTGTGCGCGACGGCGCCGCCGAGGGCCTGCGCCATCGCCTGGAATCCGTAGCAGATACCGAACACCGGCACGCCCAAGTCGAACAACGCCGGATCCAGCGCTGGCGCGCCCTCGGCGTACACACTGGCCGGACCGCCGGAGAGCACGACCGCCAGCGGGTCGCGGGCCTTGATCTCGTCGACCGATGCGGTGTGCGGAATGACCTCGGAGTACACCCGGGCCTCGCGCACCCGGCGGGCGATCAACTGCGCATACTGAGCGCCGAAATCGACAACCAGCACTGGGCGAGCAGGGGGGCCGCTCGCATGGAGGTCAGCAGGTCCGGCCATGCCAGTCAGCTTAGTGGCTGGCTGGGCTCGATCCAGGTCCTGGTGTGATTCACCCGCGTGGCGGTGGCGCCTTCGGTGTCGGGAAGTAGCTGGAATTCGACCAACACGAGGGGTTGCTGGGGGGCGTGCTGCAGCCAGCACAAACGCTTCAGTGGCTCTACCGAGGTTACGTAGCACAGCGCGGAGTCATCGCGGCCGATACGGTGACGGATTAGTCGAAACGACGTGCCTACCTTTAGCCGTTCCTCATCAGCAGCGTGTTCCACGGCGTCCCAGGTGTCGTACCAGTCGATGACCCGGGCGACGGTGGTGATCAGCTCCCACACTTTGACGGGCGGTGCGGCG
>DASQSQ010000073.1:0-2970 GCA_035642315.1 Mycobacterium sp. | reverse complement strand
CCTGCTGCGCGCGCTGCGCAAGTCGGCGGCCACCAACGAGGCCGACCCGACTGTCGTCGTATTGACCCCCGGGGTGCACAACTCGGCGTACTTCGAGCACTCGCTGTTGGCCCGGCAGATGGGCGTCGAGCTGGTCGAAGGTCGCGACCTGTTCTGCCGCGACAACCAGGTGTACATGCGCACCACCGAGGGAGAACGTCAGGTCGACGTCATCTACCGGCGCATCGACGACGCGTTCCTGGATCCGATGCAGTTCCGCCCCGATTCGGTGCTCGGCGTCGCCGGCCTGCTCAACGCGGCCCGAGCCGGCAACGTGGTGATCTCCAGCGCCGTCGGCAACGGGGTCGGCGACGACAAGCTTGTCTACACCTACGTGCCGACGATCATCGAGTACTACCTCGGCGAGAAACCGTTGCTGGCCAATGTGGACACCTTCCGGTGCTGGCTGGACGACGAACGCGAGGAAGTGCTCGACCGGGTCGGCGATCTGGTGATCAAGCCGGTCGAGGGGTCCGGCGGCTACGGCATCGTCTTCGGCCCGGAGGCCTCACACAAAGAGTTGAACGCGATCAGCAAGAAGGTTCGCGACGACCCGCGGGGCTGGATCGCGCAACCGATGATGCAGCTCTCGACGGTCCCGACCCAGATCGACGACACGCTGACACCCCGTTACGTCGATTTGCGTCCGTTCGCGGTCAACGACGGCGACGAGGTCTGGGTGTTGCCCGGCGGCCTGACGCGGGTGGCGCTGGTCGAGGGTTCACGGGTGGTGAACTCCAGCCAGGGCGGCGGCTCCAAGGACACCTGGGTGCTCGCGTCGCGCACCTCAGCGGCCGACCGCGAGCTGGGCGCCGCCCAGATTGTGCGGTCGCTGCCGGCCCCGGTGACGACATCCAACGGCGACTCGGAGCCCGAAAAGTCCCCGCAGCAGCAGCCCACTCAACAGCAACTGCAACAGCAGGCGGTGATCCGCTGATGCTGGCCCGCAATGCCGAGGCGCTGTACTGGATCGGTCGCTATGTCGAGCGCGCCGACGACACCGCGCGCATCCTCGACGTCACTATTCACCAGCTGCTGGAGGATTCCAGCGTCGACCCCGACCACACCTCCCGAGTGCTGTTGCATGTGTTGGACATTGAGCCACCGGACACCCAGTTGGACGTCTGGTCGTTGACCGATCTGGTGGCGTTTCGCCGCGACGCGGCTGGCGGCTGCTCCATCGTCGACGCCATCTCAGCCGCGCGGGAAAATGCGCGGTCTGCCCGGGAGGTGACGTCCACCGAAACCTGGGAGTGCCTCAACACCACCTTCAACGCGCTGGGTGAACGCGAACGTGCCGCCAAACGTCTTGGCCCGCATGAGTTTTTGTCGTTCATCGAGGGCCGCGCCGCGATGTTCGCCGGTCTGGCCGACTCGACGCTGTCTCGTGATGACGGATACCGCTTCATGATGCTGGGCCGGGCGATCGAGCGGGTGGACATGACGGTGCGGATGTTGTTGTCGCGGGTGGGGGACAGCGCGTCCTCGCCGGCGTGGGTGACGGTGCTGCGCTCGGCAGGTGCGCATGACACCTACCTGCGGACCTATCGCGGTGTGCTGGATGCCACCCGGGTCGTCGAGTTCATCCTGCTCGACCGGCTGTTTCCGCGTTCGGTCTTCTACTCGTTGAAGCTGGCCGAACACAACCTCGACGAGCTGCTGCACAACCCGCACAGTCGGATCGGTACCACCGCCGAAGCGCAACGGCTGCTCGGACAAGCCCGCAGTGAACTGGAGTTCGTGGAACCCGGAGTGTTGCTCGAATCGCTCGAGATGCGGCTCGCCAGATTGCAGAAGTCGTGCTATGACGTCGGAGAAGCGTTGGCAGTACAGTACTTTCACGCTGTACCGTGGGTCGCCTGGTCCGACGCCGCCCAACGTGAGCCGGTTCCGACCAAGAAGGGGAAGAGCTGATGTGGCGGCTGAGGGTTCTGCACGCCACCGGATACGCTTACCCGTCGCCGGCGACGGCCTCCTACAACGAGGCGCGACTCACGCCGCGATCGGACTCCCGGCAAAACGTCGTCCTCAACCGAATCGAAACCGTCCCGGCGACCCGCTCATACCGCTACATCGACTATTGGGGCACCGCGGTCACCGCATTCGACTTGCATGCGCCGCACACCGAGTTGACCGTCACGTCTTCGTCGGTGGTGGAGACCGATCGAGCCGAACCGCCGACCGAAAAAGTCACTTGGGCCGACCTGCACAGCGAATCGGTGGTCGATCGGTTCGACGAGGTGCTTCGCGCAGCCCAATACACGCCGAAAAGCAAACGCATTACCGCCGTGGGTAAGCGGATCGCCAAGTATCACGAACCCGCCGAAGCCGTTGGCGCGGCAGCGGAATGGGTGCGCAGCGAACTGGACTACGTTCGGGGCACCACCGGTGTCCACTCGTCGGGCTTGGATGCGTTGCGCGAGGGCAATGGCGTCTGCCAGGATTTCGTCCACCTGTCACTGATTGTGTTGCGCAGCATGGGTATTCCTGCGCGTTATGTGTCCGGTTATCACCATCCCAACTCCGATGCGGTGGTGGGGCAGACTGTCGACGGGCAAAGCCATTCCTGGCTGCAGGCCTGGACCGGAAGTTGGTGGGATCTCGACCCCACCAACGACAGTGAGATCAGCGAGCTGTACGTCAGTGTCGGCGTCGGCCGCGACTACTCGGACGTGTCCCCGCTGAAGGGCATCTACTCCGGACAGGGCGCCACCGACCTCGACGTCGTCGTCGAAATCACCCGCCTCGCATAGTGTTGGCGCTCGCTGCCGCGATCTGCATCGGGCTGCTCTTCGGTGGCCTGGGGGTCGGAGTCGCACTCGGCGGCGTGATGCCGCTGCCCTACGGACCGGTCGCCGCGATCGAGCAGTATGTTCGCGCCCAGCCGACGGCGATTCAGGTGATCGCCGTGGCCGTATTCGCGTCGTCGGT
>DASQSQ010000072.1:0-5502 GCA_035642315.1 Mycobacterium sp. | reverse complement strand
CCGTTGACGAACTTGGCCGGGGCCAGGTTCTCCGACTCGCCGCGGATCGGCCAGCGCCTGTTGTACAGGTTGAACACCGGATGCACCGACACCAGATCCATGTGGGCGTCGTAAAAGGCGTCAAGGGTTCCGACGTCGCGCCAGTACGCCCGATCGCGGTCGGTGGCGCCGGGCACTTCGTTGTCGGAGAAGTCGTACACCGACGCCAGCCCGTCGGACACCAGCCGCGGAATGATGTCGCCGCCCATGTCGTGATCGGAGTGATCCTCGTCGGCATCGGCACGGATCGCATCGACGAGCACCTTGGTGGTGAAGATGTAGTTGCCCATCGAAACAAAAGTGCTATCCGGGTCGTCAGGCGTGCCGGGCGGCTCCAACGGCTTCTCGACGAAGTTGCGGATACGGCCGGAATCGTCGGCGTCCAAACACCCGAACGCGCTCGCCTCGGCGCGGGACACCCGGATACCGGCCACCGTCACACCCGCGCCGCTGTCGATGTGAAACCGGACCATCTGCTCGGGGTCCATCCGGTAGACGTGGTCGGCGCCGAAAACCACGAGGTAGTCCGGATCCTCGTCATAAATCAGGTTCAGCGACTGATAGATCGCGTCGGCCGAGCCGGTGTACCAGCGCGGCCCGAGCCGCTGCTGAGCGGGAACCGGGGTGATGTACTCACCGGCCAACCCGGACAACCGCCAGTTCTGCGAAATATGACGATCCAGTGAATGCGACTTGTATTGCGTGAGAACGCAGATCCTCAGATACCGGGCGTTGACGAGATTGGAAAGCACGAAGTCGATCAGCCGGTAGGCGCCGCCGAAGGGAACCGCGGGTTTAGCCCGGTCCGCGGTCAACGGATACAACCGCTTGCCCTCCCCACCGGCCAGGACGATGCCCAGCACGTGTGGCGCTTCCCTCATGCAACAAACCTATCGGCCACCGCGCACCGCTGCCAGGTCATTCTCCTGAAAGACCCACGGTGACGGACTGTCCATCAACCTATTTGGATCAACCCGGACACGGCGCCATCCCGACGCAGCAACTACCGTGCCGGGTATGCGGGTGGCGATGATGACTCGGGAGTATCCGCCGGAGGTCTACGGCGGCGCGGGGGTGCACGTAACCGAGCTCGTCGCGCAGCTACGCAAGCTGTGTGAGGTCGACGTGCACTGCATGGGTGCACCGCGGGCCGGTGCGTTCACGTATCAGCCCGATTCGCAGCTGCGCGGCGCGAACCCGGCGCTGTCGACGTTGTCGTCGGATCTGGTGATGGCCAATGCCGCCGCGGAGGCCAGCGTCGTCCACACCCACACCTGGTACACCGGCTTGGCCGGGCAGCTGGCGTCAATGCTCTACGACGTCCCACACGTGTTGACCGCGCACTCGCTGGAGCCGTTGCGGCCGTGGAAGGCAGAGCAGCTCGGCGGCGGCTACCGGATCTCGTCGTGGGCGGAACAGACCGCGGTAACCGCCGCGGACGCCGTCATCGCCGTCAGCTCGGGCATGCGCGACGACGTGTTGCGGGTCTATCCGACGCTGGATCCCAATCGGGTGCATGTCGTACGCAACGGCATCGACACCGAGGTGTGGCACCCGGTCGAGCCGTCGCAGTCTGCCCCGGGGGAGTCCGTGCTGGCAGAGCTCGGCGTGGACACGGGCCGGCCGATGGTGGCATTCGTCGGGCGGATCACTCGGCAGAAAGGCGTCGCCCACCTGCTCGCGGCCGCACACCAGTTCAGCCCCGACGTGCAGTTGGTGCTGTGCGCCGGAGCGCCCGACACGCCGGAAATCGCCGCCGAAGTAGCTTCCGGAGTGGCCGAGCTGGCCCGCACGCGCGCCGGCGTCTTCTGGGTCAGGGAAATGCTGCCGATCGGCCAGCTACGCGAAATATTCTCGGCTGCAATGGTTTTCGTATGCCCTTCGATATATGAGCCGTTGGGTATCGTCAACCTCGAAGCGATGGCCTGCGGCACCGCAGTGGTGGCTTCCGATGTCGGTGGCATACCCGAAGTCGTCGCCAACGGAGTGACCGGTTCGTTAGTGCACTACGACCCTGACGATGCGAGCGGCTATCAGACCAGGCTCGCTGCGACGGTCAACGCCCTGATCGCCGATCCTGAAAAGGCGGAGCGCTACGGCCAAGCGGGACGACAGCGCTGCATCGCGGAATTCTCCTGGGCGCGCATTGCAGAACAGACGCTGGAGATCTACCGGAAGGTGGTTTAGCTGGTGACGCCTTTGAGTTCGTCACCCAGAGCAGCGGCTTCGTCGGGTGTCAGCTCGACGACGAGTCGACCACCGCCCTCCAGCGGTACCCGCATCACGATGCCGCGCCCCTCCTTGGTCGCTTCCAGTGGACCGTCTCCAGTCCGGGGCTTCATCGCCGCCATCGAGTGCTCCCTCCAGATTCGAGGTGGCCCGCCGTCACGGACCTGGCCAGCACCGGAAAGGCCCCGCCAGTTGAATTCCAGCCATCCCCGGCATTGAACTGCAAATTCACCACTCCATTGTTCCCTATCCGGCCCGGCAGGTGTACATGACCTCCGGGTCGGCGTTTCAAGGGCTGTTTCAACGGGCCGCTCGCGGCACCCAGCACGTTCGCAGGTGATCGTCGACCATCCCGGTCGCTTGCATCAGGGCGTACGCGGTCGTGGGACCGACGAAGCGGAATCCGCGGCGCTTCAATTCGCGTGCCATCGCGGTGGATTCCGGTGTCGTAGCGGGGACGTCAGCGGTGGTCACGGGCCGCGATCGCGGAGCCGGCGCGAACGACCACAGCAGCTCCGCGAGGTCGTCGACCTCGGCGGCGGCGCGCGCGTTGGCAATCGTCGCCTCGATCTTGGCGCGATTGCGGACGATCCCCTGGTCGGCCATCAGCCGGGCCACGTCGGCGTCGGTATAGCGGGCGACCTTCTCGATCTCGAAGCCGGAGAATGCGCGCCGGAAGTTCTCCCGCTTACGCAGAATGATCAGCCAGGACAGGCCGCTTTGAAAGGCCTCCAAACTCATCCGCTCGAACAACGCCACCCGCCCGTGCAGGGGACGGCCCCATTCCTGGTCGTGATAGTCGCGGTACAGCTCAAAGCCCGTGCTGCCGGGCCGGCCGACCGCCCAGTCGCAGCGGACCAATCCGTCGTCCGGCGGCGCGGTCATCCCGGCTCCTGGTCGTCCCGGCCGTCGGCGCCGTCGGCCTCGACATCGGCCGCGGCAGCGGCGTGCACCGACGAGAGTTGGCCGCGCAGCAAGTCGAGTTCCTGGCCGAGCCGGTCCAGCACCCAGTCCACCTCGCTGGTCTTGTAGCCGCGCAACGCCTGGGTGAACTTGACCGCGTCGACGTCGGCGCCGGTCACACCGGATGCGGGCAGCACCGTCGGCGTCGTGCCCCGGGGCAGCGGCGGCAGCGGCTCACCGCGGCCGAACAGCAGACTGACCACACCGAACAGCACGATCGCCACCAGGACCAGCACCACGACGTACAGCAACACCAATGCCACGTCAGTGATATTGCCTTATTAGTGCGACAGGTCGACTACGGCGCTCTCAGCGCGGTCTCTGGTGGCGACCCGCTGCGCCCGGCTCCGCCGCGCTGGCGATCGCCACGGCGTTCATCGGCGGCCGATCGGCCAGCGACACCGTCGAGGTGCGCGGGGTATAGCCCTCGCCATCGACGAAGAACTGGGTCAACCCCACCCCGGAGTCGGGAATGCCGCAGCGCGAGAGCAGGGTCGCGACGACTTGACGGCTCATCGGGCCCAATTCGGCCAGCGGCCGGTTGCGGTGGGCCCGCACACCGAGATTGACCTGCGCGATGGCGTCCAGACCCAAGCGGTCATAGGTGTCGACCAGCAGCCCGATCTCGACGCCGTAGCCCGGCGCGAATGGCAGCGACATCAGCAGTTCGCGGGTGGCCGCATATTCGCCGCCCAGCGGCTGCAGTACGCAGCCCAGTTCGGGTCGCAGCGCCGCGAGCAGCGGCCGCGCCACCAGCTCGGTGACCCGGCCACCGCCGGTGGCGCCGTCGGGGCCGCTGACGTCGCTCACGTTCAGCGGCCGCCGGTAGAAGCTCTTGACCAGGTGCACGCCGTCTTCGGTGAGTAGCGGCCCGAGCAGCCGTGGCACGAACATCGGGTGCGGGTCGATCAGGTCGGAGTCAACGAAAACCACGAAGTCGCCCTCGGTGGCGGCCAGTGAGCGCCACAACACTTCGCCTTTGCCGGGCCGCGGCGGGATGTGCGGCAGGGCCTGTTCTCTGGTGACGACGCGGGCGCCCGCTGCGATCGCCCGGATCTCGGTGTCGTCGGTGGAGCCCGAATCGAGCACGATCAGCTCATCGACCAGCCCGCCGACCAGCGGTGAAATGCTCTCGATCACCGATTCGACGGTGTCTTCCTCGTTGAGGGCAGGCAGCACCACCGAGATGGTTCGTCCGGCCTTCGCCGCCACCAACTCGTCGACCGTCCAGTGCGGACGGGTCCAGCAGCGGTCGGCCAGCCAGACATCGCCGGGCAGCGCGGTCAATGCCCCCTCGGCGGCGAGATCGACCAGCTCTGATGCCGTCATGCAAGTCCTCTCACCGTGCGCGTCGGGCGCCGCTGCCCACTGATCGAAGCCACCATTTCCAGCACTCGCCGGGTGGGGCCGACCTCGTGGACCCGGAACATCCGCGCGCCGGCGGCTGCCGCGAGCGCGGTGGCCGCCAGGGTGCCCTCCAGCCGTTCGGTCAGTTCCACGCCCAGAGTCTCCCCGACGAAGTCTTTGTTGCTCAACGCCATCAACACCGGCCACCCCGTGTTAACAAGATCTTCCACGTGGCGCAACAGCGCCAGACCGTGGAAGGTGTTCTTGCCGAAGTCGTGGGTGGGGTCGATCAGCACACGATCGCGGGCGACCCCGGCGGCGACGGCCCGCTCGGCCGCTGCGGTGACTTCGCTGATCACGTCATCGACGACACCGCGGGTGCTGATCCCGTAGCTGACCCGGAATGGCCGGGTGCGCGGCGGCAAGCCCCCGGTGTGCGAGCAGACCAGGCCCGCCCCGAATTCCGCGGCCGCCTCGGGCATCGCGGGGTCGATGCCGCCCCAGGTGTCGTTGATCAGGTCCGCACCCGCCCGGCAGGCATCTCGGGCCACCCCCGAACGCCAGGTGTCGATGCTGATCAGTTGGTCCGGGTAGGCATCGCGCAGCCACTCGATGAACGGCACCACCCGAGCGATCTCGGTTTCGGTGTCGATGCTCTCCCCCGGGCCCGCTTTGACGCCGCCGACGTCAATCACGTCGGCCCCCTCGGCGATCAGGCGGTGCGCAGCATCCCGGGCCGCGTGGTCGCCGAAGTTGGCGCCGCGGTCATAAAACGAATCAGGCGTGCGGTTGACGATCGCCATGATCAGCGGGCGGTCGCCGGTGATCGGGCGGCCGCATAGGGTGGCGTGCACGTGTCTATGGTGCCCGACGCATGCACGGCTTGCGCACCTAACCTCATGCGGCTCAACAGCCTCTTCAGTC
>DASQSQ010000071.1:0-5368 GCA_035642315.1 Mycobacterium sp. | reverse complement strand
ATTTGTGTGCGTATGTGATATCACGCGTCGGTGAACCATTACACCTACCGCGCCGAATGGTCTTCTGAACACGGCGAATACGTCGGCCGATGTCTCGAATTGCCGTGGCTATCGCAGTGGGCGCCGAGGATGCAGCAAGCGATCGCCAGTGTCGAGCAGGCTGTCGACGAGTACATCGCCGAGCGCGAGGGAGACATGCCGCCACCAATAACCGAACGGCAATTCAGCGGCAAGTTCGTCGTCAGGACATCGCCCGCGCTGCATTCGCGCCTGACCGTCGAGGCCGCCGAACAGAACGTGTCGTTGAATCAATGGGATCGTGCAGTTGCTCTTTGGAATCTCGGCCCGGCCGCCGATTGGGCTCTTCGACCTCTGATATCGCATGCGCATCGTTTTCAAAAAACGAGTGCCACCCAGGTCACGGTACTGCTGTGACTGGAGTGTTCAGAAACCTGAGCCGTGCACCTCGTGACCGGGTGTTTCGGCCGCCAGGCCGCGGTAGGCGTCGTCGACGGTCGCGCCGTGGTTGATCACCGCATCGACCTCGCGCGCGAGCGGCATGTTGAGCCCGTACTTGTCGGCGAACTCCATGATCACGCTGGCGGCTTTGACGCCCTCGGCGACTTGGTTCATCGACGAGATGATCTCGTCGATGGGTTTGCCCGCGCCGAGTTGCTCGCCGACGTGGCGATTGCGGCTGCGCTGGCTGGTGCAGGTGACGATCAGGTCGCCCATGCCGGCCACTCCGGCGAAGGTGTCGCGTTGCCCGCCCATCGCCTCGCCCAGCTTGGACATCTCGCGCACGGCGCGGGCGATCACCATGGCGCGGGTGTTCTCGCCGATGCCCAGCGAGTAGCCCATCCCGACGGCGATCGCATAGACGTTCTTCAAGGCGCCTGCGATCTCGACGCCCACTACGTCGTCGGTGGTGTAAACCCGAAAACGTCTGGTGCGGAACAGCTGTGCGAGCCGGGACGCCAGGTGCTGGTCGGGCATGGCCAGCACCGCGGCCGCCGCGTAGCCTTCGGCCACCTCACGGGCGATGTTGGGGCCGGCCAGTATGCCGGCGGGATGGCCGGGCAGCACCTCGTCGACGATCTGCGACATGCGCATGTTGGTGCCCTGCTCGAGACCCTTGACCAGCGAGACCACCGGCACCCACGGCCGCAACTCGCTGGCCAGTTCGGTCAGCACTCCGCGGAACCCGTGCGACGGCACGCCCATGACGACGACGTCGGCGCAGTTGGCGGCCTCGGCGAAGTCGGTGGTGGCGCGCAGGGTTTCGCTGAGGTCGACGTCCTTGCCCAGATAGCGGGTGTTGCGGTGATTCTCGTTGATGTCCTTGGCGGTCGCTTCCGAGCGCACCCATTGCAGCGTTGGCCCACGGCGCGCGCAAATGGAGGCGACGGTGGTTCCCCAGGAACCACCACCCAAAACGACGACCTTCGGTTCGCGCATAGCAGCTGCCATGGCGACCAGCGTATTGCCGTCACCCAATCTTTACCGGCGGTTGGTTAGAAGTGACCCCAGCCGCGCTGGCCGTCCCAGCCGCCGCACACTCCGTTGGAGCAGGCGTTGACGGTGCCACCTTGGAACGGGTTCCAGCCGCCGCAGCCGTTCCAGCCGGGGCCGCTACCGCAGCCACCTCCGCCACCCTGACCGTCCGGGCCGCCGCTCCCATTTGCGGGGTCGGCAAGCACGACGTGACTCGCCGCGGTGGCCGGGTCGGTGGTACTCACGACGGCTACCGATGCGGCGGCAATCGCCCCGGCAGCAGCTCCCGCCAGGACCACCGAGGTGACGAAATTCCGAGTGATTAGCATTGCTCAATAATGCTCCGCCAATGGCGCCGCCGCCAGTCCTGTTGTCGGCGTGTCACTTCGGTTATCCGAACACCATCGCCTCTTCGACCCGGTCGAACCGGTAGTCGATCGTGTCGGCGAAATAGTTCTGCCGGACGTTCCACGGCCGCTTGGTGCCCGACTTAGGCAGTGCGTGCGGCGCGCGCAGCACATAACCGGCCTGGATATCCCACGAAGGTTTTTCGGGCATCGGCTCACCGTCGAGATGCGGATAGGCATGCGTGTAGCCGTGAGACTTCATGTGAGCCAGCAGCTTTGCCGTCGCACGGGCGGTGATATCTGCGCGCAGGGTCCAGGACGCGTTGGTATACCCGACGCACCAGAACAGGTTGGGCACTTCCTCCAGCATGTGGGCCTTGTAGACGAAGCGGTCCTGCGGCTTGATCTCGGCGCCGCCGACGGACACCGTCACGCCGCCGAGCGCCTGCAATTGCAGACCGGTGGCGGTGACGATGATGTCGGCATCGACATGCCCGCCGGACCTCAAAGCGATTCCGGTGGAATCGAAGTGGTCGATCTGGTCGGTGACCACTTCGGCCCGGCCGTCGCCGATCGCGACGTACAGGTCGGCGTCGGGGATCAGGCACAACCGCTGGTCCCACGGGTTGTAGCGGGGCTTGAAGTGGGTGTCGACGTCGTAGCCCTCGGGCAGGTTGTTGATCGCGACGCGGCGGATCAACCATTTGGCGAAGCGCGGGGTCTTACGGGCAAAGAACCAGCCCACAGCCTCGAGCAGTGCATTGCGCTGCCGGATGATCAAGTGAGCAACTCTGCCCGGCAACACTTTCCGCAACAGGTCCGCAAGGGCGCTGTATTTCGACCCAGCCATCGCGTAGGTCGGCGATCGCTGCAGCATGGTGACCTTGGATGCCTTTTCGGCCAGCGACGGAATCAGCGACATCGCGGTGGCGCCGCTGCCGATGACGACCATCTTCTTGCCGGTGTACTCGAGATCCTCGGGCCAGTGCTGCGGATGAACGACGGTACCGCCGAACTCTTCGATGCCGGGGAAGTCCGGGGTGTAGCCCTCGTCGTAGTTGTAGTAGCCGGACCCGAAGAACACGAACCGGCCGCGGTACAGCTTTTCGGTGCCGTCCTGTTCGGCCGCGACCGTCCAGGTGTCGGTCGACGAATCCCAGTCCGCCGAGCGCACGTAGCTGTTGAACCGGATGTGACGGTCGAGACCGTACTTGTGCGCGGTGGCGGTCAGGTACTCGCGGATGTGCTCGCCGTCGGCCACCCCTTCCGGTCGCGTCCACGGCTCCCACGGAAAGCACAACGTGAAGATGCTGCTGTCGGAGCGCACGCCCGGGTAGCGGAACAGGTCCCAGGTACCGCCGATCTGCTCGCGCCGTTCCAAGATGACGTAGCGGATCCCGGGGTTGCGCTCGCTGATGCGGTACGCCGCGCCCAGTCCGGAAAAGCCGGCGCCGACGATGACGACGTCAACGTCTTCCGCGTCTTGGGGCTTCTCGCTCATGTCACCAGACTAAGCACCGATTACGTCGACTGAAGCAAGACGTCGATATGCAGCGGTGCGCAAAAGTCGATCAGCCATATTTGGTCGGCCGGGCTGGCGAAGATGCGTGCGTGCGACGAGTCCTGAGTGAACGCGTCGTCGCACCGATCGCCGAAGAAGACGTAAGCCTTGGCGGTGTTGCATAGTCGCGACATCCAGACCATGCCGTCCACGCCGATACCGTGTGCGGCCTCGGCCCATTTCACTGTGGTCGGGTAGTCGGACGCGGGTGTCGACGTGACGTCCCCGGGCTTGACCTTGAGCCGTCGTAAGTCAATGCCGTGCAGCACAGCGAGGCGCAGGTCGCGCGTCACGTTGAGCAGGGCGAGCACTTTATCGCTGTACTTGTCATAGGGCAGGACGCCGCCATCCTCCGGGATGTCATGCAGCAAGCTCTCCGCGATGGCCGCTTCTTCGGAGTCGGCCGCGTACAGGATCGGCACCACCGGGTTGCCGAAGAAAGCGAACCGGGTCGGGCCGCCGCCGCCGGGGTTGAACGCAGTGGGCGAGCGGACATTTGTGAAGACGCGAAAGAGCCGGTGTCCCTTGGCCAAGGTTTCGACGGCTGGCTTGAACGGGCTCGGCGGCCCTTTCACCACGAGACGGCCAGCGCGTCGGCGGCGACCTCGGCAACCCGGTCCGGATCTACGGCGAGGTGGTCGACGGGTCGATCTCCGTCGAAGTAGGTCGTCGGCGAGCACAGCCACTGCACGAGACCGGCCTCCGACCAGTTGTTGGCGGCCGCGGTCTCGCGCAGGCGGGCTATCACCTCGAGCGGCTGCCCGTCCGGCCCGAACTGAAACCCGGGGTAGACGAGGCTATTGCCCTGCCGCACGGCGACAAGCGTGTTGTCGCGGTGAGCCGTGGCCGCGAAGTTACGTGGAGCGCGTGACCGCGAACCCATCCGCCTGCCGGCCTCGGTGCTGGTCAACATCCCGAATTCATTCTCGATGCGGGTGTACAGGTTCTGCTCGGCTTGGACGGCGCGGGCAATGGCGGGCTCGGTGTACACCGCGACCGATGACAGTGCAGCGCCGACGGCCTGCGCACTTTCCCGAATCCGCTGAGCCGCGACGACGAAGTCCTCGGCGGTGGTCATGACCGCCATGCTACATGCGATTCATGCACCTGCACATGTTGCACGAATCGCACGCGCTACCGGTAGTTGACGAACTGCAGCGCGACGTCGATGTCGGCCTTCTTCAGCATCGCGATGACGGCCTGCAGATCGTCGCGCTTCTTGCTGCTGACGCGGACCTCCTCGCCCTGAATCTGGGTCTTGACCGTCTTGGGTCCTTCGTCGCGGATCAGCTTGGTGATCTTCTTGGCGTTTTCGCTGCTGATGCCCTGCTTGAGGGTGCCGGTGACCTTGTAAGTCTTGCCGGAGGCCTGCGGCTCGCCGGCGTCGAAGGCCTTGAGGCTGATGTCGCGGCGGATCAGCTTCTCCTTGAAAACGTCGACCGCGGCCTTGACGCGCTCCTCGGTCGAACTGGTCAGCTCGATCGCCTCCTCGCCCTTCCAGGCGATCTTGGTGTCGGTGCCGCGGAAGTCGAATCGGGTGCTCAGTTCCTTCGCGGCTTGGTTGAGAGCGTTGTCGACCTCCTGGCGATCAATCTTGCTCACGACGTCGAATGATGAATCCGCCACTGGACCCGTCCCCTTTCATCGGTATTGGCCGTTTATGCACCCGGTACTTGCTCGTTGTACTCTTGCTACCCGTACCACACCGGCAGATTGCCCGAGCGGCCAATGGGAGCGGACTGTAAATCCGTCGGCTTACGCCTACCCAGGTTCGAATCCTGGATCTGCCACCCAGGTCAGAGACGTATCGGGCTCTGACCATGCGTTCGAATTACCGTGAATTGTCACGGTTTGTCACAACCCGCGCGAAACTCTGCGCCGCAGTGTTCAACGCCTCCGGCTGCGAATGCACACAGGTAGCCATCGTGAGCCGCGTCGCCAAGGCGATCGATGTGCCGCCGCGCCG
>DASQSQ010000070.1:0-2413 GCA_035642315.1 Mycobacterium sp. | reverse complement strand
GAAATTGAGGCTACTAACGAAGCCGCGCACTTCGACGCGCTGGTGATCGGCGCCGGGTTTTCCGGCCTGTACATGCTGCATCGGCTGCGGCAGCTCGGGTTGCGGATCCGCGTGCTGGAAATGGCCGAAAACGTCGGTGGCACCTGGCTGTTCAATCGATATCCGGGTGCGCGCTGTGACATCGAAAGCATCGAGTATTCATATAGCTTCTCCGAAGAGATTCAGCAGGAATGGGTTTGGACGGAGTCGATGCCGGGCCAGCCTGAGATCGAGGCCTATCTGAACTTCGTCGCCGACCGGCTGGATCTTCGACGCGACATCCAGTTCGACACCGAGGTCGTCGCGATGGCTTTCGACGAAGAAGCTGCCGCGTGGGTGGTGCGAACCGAGGCGGGCGAGTCTTTGGCGAGTCCGTTCGTCGTTGCCGCCTCCGGCATCCTGTCGGCGCCGCTGGAACCCGACATCCCCTCGATGTCCACCTTCGCCGGAACGTCGCTGTTCACCTGCCGCTGGCCGAAGGAGGGCTTCGATCTCAGCGGTAAACGGGTGGGAGTCATCGGCACCGGTTCGACCGGTGTTCAGCTCATTCCCGTCGTGGCCCGGGAAGCCTTGGAGCTCTATGTGTTCTAGCGTTCGCCGGCATACACCCTGCCGTGGCGGGTGCGGCGATTCGAGGCTGGCGAGTTGGAAGAGATGAAAGCCCGTTACGGCGAAATCCGGGCCGCGCAACGGGCCCACCCGGTCGGAGCGGCGCGGCTGAGCGCCTTCTCGGTGCTGCTCGAGATGCTTGGCAGGCCGCCGCTGAAGTCGGCGACGCGCGAAGAGCGATTGCGTGCCATCGAGGAGAACGGCGTGATGGGTGCGCTGAATTGGGGCGACATCTTCTTCGACATCGAAGCCAACCGAATGGCCGCCAAGTTGTACGGCGAGGCGGTGGCCCGGATCGTCAAGGACCGGGATACAGCCGCCGCTTTGGTGCCCGACCATCCCTTCGCGTGCAAGCGACCGATCATCGACCAGGGTTATTACGAGACATTCAACCGGGATAACGTCACACTCGTCGACCTGCGCAAGGCGCCAATCCGCGAAGTGACACCGACCGGCATCCGTACCGAGCACGATTCGTACGAACTCGACGTGATCATCTACGCCACTGGGTTCGACGCTATGACCGGTGCGCTCAGCCGTATCGACATCCGCGGCCGCGACGCCATGTCGCTCGGCGAATTCTGGGCCAGCGAGGGGCCACTGTCCTATCTTGGGTTGGCGGTCGCCGGCTTCCCGAACCTGTTCACGGTCCAGGGCCCGGGCAGCCCGAGCGCCGCCACGAACTTCGTCGCCGCGCTGGAGCAGCATGTGGAGTGGATCAGTGACTGCATCGCATATCTGCGCGCCTGCGGAATCCGCACAATCGAGGCGCTGGCCACCGCGCAGCAGGAGTGGATCGACCACGCCACCGCGCTCGTCGCGCCGACTGTGCTGGTCCACCCGTCCTGCAAGTCTTGGTACAACGGTGGCAATGTGCCTGGCAAGAAACGGATGTACATGGGCTATGTCGGCGGAATCCCCGAATATCGCCGCCGCTGCGATGAAATCGCGGCTGGCGGATACACCGGTTTCAAGCTGGCGTAGCTGGTTCAAGGTGAGCGGCGTGTCGAGGGCATTGCGCGGGCTAGGCCTCGCCAAGGAGGTGGCGCGCGAGCTGGGTCTGGTGCTACCGCGTACGGTGGCCGGTCTTAACGAATCGACTGGCTGGGCCCGGGCGTCGCCGCGTGGCGTGCGTCAGTTCGGCGAGGTCATGCTGGACGAGCTTGTCCTGAGTGGCTTCTCGCTGTTGGGCGGGACCCCAGCGGCGGTGCGGCCGCTGAGTGCGTGCGCCGCAGCGGCCGACGAATTGTCGGAGCTGGGCACCGACCGTGCCCATGCCGATCCAAAACCGTTGCGGGTGACTGCGATACGGCGACTGCGCATCGCTGGACTGGCGTATGAGCGGATGACGTTCGAGCATGATCCGGCGCTGCCGAAGACGCTGGAAGCCGACGGCCTGGGTGGCCCGGCCAGGGCGGTGGTGCACCTGTGCCGGCACCGCGAAGGCCCGAGGCCGTGGCTGATATGGGTGCACGGCGCCGGTCAGGGCGGCGCAGAAGACCTGTTGCTCTCTCGAATGGGCCGAATACATCACAAGCTGGGTTTCAATGTCGCGATGCCGGTGCAGCCGGGCCACGGTTGCCGGCGCCGCCAATGGCCGGCCTATCCGGACATGGATCCGCTGGGCAATGTCGCGGGCATGATGCGTGCGGTGTCGGAGGTGCGCGCCGTTGTGCGATGGGCGCAGCCGCAGGCCACCGCGGTTGTGGTGTCCGGGATTTCGATGGGCACACCAGTGGCCGCGCTGGTTTCGCAACTGGAGCGA
>DASQSQ010000069.1:0-6446 GCA_035642315.1 Mycobacterium sp. | reverse complement strand
TGTCCGCTCAGGGCCGTCCCAAGGTTTTGCAGCACCTGGGGTGCGCCGGCCGCCGAAGTGACCAACTGGTGCCCAATATTCGGTGCGGGTACCGGTGGCGCCGGGTCGGCGTGGGCTGTGCCCATCAGACCGCCCATGAGTAGCGCGGCCGATGAGCCCGCCACCACCGCGGTGGCGCGGAACAACGTCCAAATGGTTGACATGACTCTCCCTGGTTCTCGGTGACGGGGTCCTCCCGCGCCGATAGTTCACTCGATACGCAAGTGACTCAAGTGACACGTGCGGCGGTTATTTGATCGTTACGGATACGAGTGACTCCGGTGACCGGATGGGCTAATCCGGGTGCCAGCCCCAGGTGTCGCGACCCCGTTAGAGTCGTGCAGATAGACACCACCTCGGCCGCCCCGGCGGCAGCCACCACCCGGCGGCGGGCGATTTCGCTGAATGCTGTCGGGCCGGCGCTATTCGTCCTGAGCGTGGCCGCGCGACTGGCTTGGACGTATCTCGCTCCCAACGGGGCCAATTTTGTCGACCTGCACGTCTACATCGGTGGTGCGGCCGCCATCGATCACCCGGGCAGCCTGTACCACTACGTCTACGCGGACCAGACGCCGGATTTCCCGCTGCCGTTCACCTATCCGCCGTTCGCGGCGCTCGTGTTCTACCCGCTGCACCTGCTTCCGTTCGGCCTGGTCGCCTTCTGCTGGCAGGTCGGGACGATCGCGGCGCTCTACGGCGTGGTCCGGCTCAGCCAGCGGTTGCTCGGCGTTGCCGCCGGTGCGGGCCATCGTCTGGCGATGCTGTGGACAGGGATCGCGATCTGGCTCGAACCGCTGCGCAGCACGTTCGACTACGGCCAGATCAATGTGCTGTTGGTGCTGGCCACGCTGTACGCGGTGTACACCACTCGGTGGTGGTTGTCGGGCGTGTTGGTGGGAACGGCGGCCGGGGTGAAGCTGACGCCGGCGATCACCGGCCTCTATTTCCTCGGTGCCCGCCGATGGGGCGCGGCGGTGTTTTCCGCCGTCGTCTTCTTTGCCACCGTTGCGCTGTCGGCACTCGTCATACCTGCCGAGACCCGTCAGTACTTCACCAAGCTGATTTTCGAAACCGACCGGATCGGGCCGATCTGCACCACGTTCAATCAATCCTGGCGGGGCGGCATCTGTCGGATCTTCGGCCACGACGCCGGGTACAGCCCGCCGGTCCTGACCGGGATCGCGGTCACCGCGATACTGGCCGTCCTCGCCTGGCGCGCGCTGAGCACCGGCGCCGATACGCCGGACCGGCTCGGCACTCTGCTGGTGGTGGAATTGTTCGGGCTGCTGGGATCGCCGATCTCCTGGACACACCACTGGGTTTGGCTGGTGCCGTTGATCATCTGGCTGCTGCACGGCCCACTGTCGGCGCGTCTCGGCGCGCGCATTCTCGGCTGGATGTGGTTGGTGCTGACCATCATCGGTGTGCCGTGGCTGCTCAGCTTCGCCCAGCCGACGATCTGGCAGCACGGCAGGGCGTGGTATCTGGCCTGGGGCGGGATGGTCTACATCGTCGCGGCGCTGGCGACGTTGGCTTGGATCGCGGCCAGCGGAACGCGAGCGGCTAGACCCCGATAATCCCGTCGATGTCGTGCGCCATGTCGATATCGTTTTGCGTGATGCCACCCGCCGAGTGCGTCACTAGCGCGAAAGTCACTGTCCGCCAACGGATATCGATGTCAGGGTGATGATCCCGAGCTTCGGCGTGCTCAGCCACCCGGCGCACGGCATCGATACCGGCGAGAAACGCCGGAAACTTCACCGACCGGCGCAGGGTGCCATCCGCTCGTTTCCAGCCGTTGAGGTCGGGCAGTGCGGCGTCTACTTGCTCATCGGTTAATACAGCCATATGTCCGAGCGTACGTTCGCGGCCGTATAGCGTCACCGGCGATGCCGAACCAGATCGTGGTCGCCGGTGCTGTCATCGCCGAATCCAGGGTGCTCGTCGCGCAACGCCTGCGGCCGCCCGAACTGGCGGGCCGTTGGGAATTGCCGGGCGGCAAGGTCGCGCCGGGTGAGACCGAGCCCGAGGCGCTGGCCCGTGAACTGGCCGAGGAGTTGGGCGTGGACGTCGTGGTCGGCGAACGTCTGGGCGACGACATCGCGCTCAATGCAACGACAACGCTGCGCGCCTATCACGTCGGCCTGGCCCGCGGCGAACCTCATCCGCACGACCACGGCGCGTTGCGCTGGGTCGCAGCGGCCGAGCTGCACGACATCGACTGGGTGCCCGCCGACCGCGACTGGCTGCCCGCGTTGACTCGGCTTTTGGACGCTGAGCGGTAAACCTCACAGCCGCTCAGTTTCGCGATCGCGTGCTCGCGCTGAAACAATCACCGCGTGGATTTTCGCAACATCGCCATCGTCGCGCACGTCGACCACGGCAAGACGACGCTGGTCGACGCCATGCTGCGGCAGTCCGGGGCGCTTACCCACCGCGGCGACGACGCAATCGAACGCCTGATGGACTCGGGTGACCTGGAGAAGGAGAAGGGCATCACGATCCTGGCGAAGAACACCGCCGTGCACCGCTCGCACGCGGACGGCTCGATGACCGTCATCAACGTCATCGACACGCCGGGCCACGCCGATTTCGGCGGCGAGGTGGAGCGCGGCCTGTCGATGGTCGACGGCGTGCTGCTGCTCGTCGACGCTTCCGAGGGGCCGCTGCCTCAGACGCGCTTCGTGCTGCGCAAGGCGCTGGCTGCGCACCTCCCCGTCATCCTGGTGGTGAACAAGACCGACCGGCCGGACGCCCGCATCGCCGAGGTCGTCGAGGAGAGCCACGACCTGCTGCTGGACATAGCCGCAGACCTTGCCGCCAGGGACCCAGAGGCGCAGGCGGCGGCCGAGAAGGCTCTCGATCTGCCGACGCTCTACGCCTCAGGACGTGCCGGCATTGCCAGCACCACCGAACCGGCCAACGGCCAGAACCCCGACGGCGACAACCTGGACCCGCTGTTCGACGTGCTGCTCGAACACATTCCGCCGCCTCAGGGCGATCCCGAGGCGCCGTTGCAGGCCCTGGTGACCAACCTCGACGCGTCGTCGTTCCTCGGGCGACTGGCCCTGATCCGGATCTACAAGGGCCGCATCCGCAAGGGTCAGCAGGTGGCCTGGATGCGCGAGGTGGATGGTCATCCGGTCATCACGAACGCCAAGATCACCGAACTGCTGGTGACCGAGGGCGTCGAGCGCACACCCACCGACGAGGCCATCGCGGGTGACATCGTCGCGGTGGCGGGCATCCCCGAGATCATGATCGGCGACACGCTCGCCGACCCGGATCACGCCCACGCGCTGCCGCGCATCACCGTCGACGAGCCCGCCATCTCGGTGACCATCGGCACCAACACTTCTCCGCTCGCGGGCAAGGTGTCGGGGCACAAGCTCACCGCGCGGATGGTGAAGTCGCGGTTGGATTCCGAACTCGTCGGCAACGTGTCGATCAAGGTCGTCGACATCGACCGCCCCGACGCCTGGGAGGTCCAGGGCCGTGGTGAGCTGGCGCTCGCCGTGCTCGTCGAACAGATGCGCCGCGAGGGCTTCGAGCTGACGGTTGGCAAGCCGCAGGTGGTCACCCACACCGTCGACGGCAAGCTGCACGAGCCGTTCGAGGCGATGACCATCGATTGCCCCGAGGAGTTCGTCGGCGCGATCACCCAGCTGATGGCCGCCCGCAAGGGACGCATGGAAGAAATGACCAACCACGCCGCCGGGTGGGTGCGGATGGACTTCATCGTGCCGAGCCGCGGCCTCATCGGCTTCCGCACCGACTTCCTGACGCTGACCCGCGGAACCGGTATCGCCAACGCCGTGTTCGACGGCTACCGGCCATGGGCGGGCGAGATCCGGGCGCGGCACACGGGGTCGTTGGTTTCGGACCGCAGCGGGTCGATCACCCCGTTCGCCATGATCCAGCTGGCCGATCGTGGCCAATTTTTCGTCGAACCCGGCGAGGACACTTACGAGGGCCAGGTGGTCGGCATCAACCCGCGCGCCGAGGACCTCGACGTCAATGTCACGCGCGAGAAGAAGCTGACCAACATGCGCAGCTCGACGGCCGACGTTATGGAAACCCTTGCCCGGCCGCTGGATCTCGGCCTCGAACAGGCCATGGAGTTCTGCGCCGAGGACGAATGTGTGGAGGTCACTCCCCAGGTGGTCCGGGTGCGCAAGGTCGAGCTCACCGCGACCCTGCGCGCGAGGGCGAAGGCGCGCGCCAAGGCGCGTGGGTAACACCGGCCACACCAGCACCGGCTGCGATATCGCCGTGGCAGTGATATCACCCGCGCTGTCGAAATGGAGAAAGCACTGACCTTCCAGCCAGCGTCTGCAGAGGCCGGTGGGTCTCGTGAGGTTTCGCCCACAGTGGGGAGCCCGCGGCCACGCCCCGATACCCTGTTGGGCGTGCCGAAACGAGCCCGCCGCGCCTGGTTAACCGCCGGCGTGCTGGTTTCGACGCTGACGCTGGCCGGGTGCGCGGTCAGCCCGCCACCGGCCCCGCAGAGCACCGAGACCACGCAGAGCACCGCGCCGCCGCCCATGCGCAAGACGCAGATCATCATGGGCATCGACTCGATCGGCGCCGGGTTCAACCCGCATCTGTTGTCCGATCTTTCCGCGGTCAATGCCGCGATCGGTGCGCTGGTCCTGCCCAGCACGTTCCGCCCGGTGCCAGACCCGGCCACGCCGACCGGATCCCGTTGGGAAATGGACCCGACGCTGCTGGTATCCGCCGACGTCACCAACGAGAACCCATTCACGGTCACCTACAAGATCCGGCCGGAGGCCCAGTGGACCGATAACGCTCCGATCGCCGCCGACGACTTCTGGTACCTGTGGCGCCAGATGGTCAGTCAGCCCGGTGTGGTCGATCCGGCGGGCTACGACCTGATCACCGGCGTGCAGTCGATCGACGGGGGCAAGCAGGCGGTCGTCACGTTCTCCCGGCCATACCCGGCGTGGCGGGAATTGTTCAGCAACATCCTGCCCGCGCACATCGTCAAAGACGTGCCGGGCGGTTTTCCGGCCGGGCTGGCGAGCGCGCTGCCGGTGACCGGCGGACAGTTCCGGGTGGAAAACATCGACCCGCAACGTGACGAAATCCTGCTGGCCCGCAACGATCGCTATTGGGGGCCGCCGGCAAAGCCGGATCTAATCCTCTTCCGGCGCGCCGGGGCGCCGGCCGCGCTGGCCGATTCGGTCCGCAACGGCGACACTCAGGTGGCCCAAGTACACGGTGGCTCAGCGGCTTTCGCCCAGTTGTCGGCGATCCCAGATGTACGGACCGCCCGGATCATGACGCCGCGAGTCATGCAGCTGACGTTGCGCGCGAGCGAGCCCAAGCTGGCCGACGCCGCAGTTCGCAAGGCGATTCTGGGAATGCTCGATGTCGACCTGCTCGCCGCCGTCGGCGCCGGCAGTGACAACACCGTCTCCCTCGATCAGGCGCAGATTCGCTCGCCCAGCGATCCCGGCTATGTGCCGACCGCGCCGCCGGCGCTGACCAGAACCGAGGCGTTGGGGTTGCTCGAGGCGTCGGGATACCAAATCGAGAACGACACTTCGGCGTCGGTCACACCGCCGCCTCCAGCGCCCTCGGCGCCCCCGCGGCCGACAAATGGGCCGCCGGAGATCACCCGGGGACGCATCAGCAAGGACGGCAAGCAGCTGTCGCTGGTCATCGGTGTCGCGGCCAACGACCCGACATCGGTGGCGGTGGCCAACACCGCCGCCGACCAGTTGCGCAACGTCGGCATCGCTGCGACCGTGCTGGCGCTCGATCCGGTGGCGCTGTACCGCGATGCGTTGGTCAACAATCGGGTGGACGCGCTCGTCGGCTGGCGTGAGGCCGGCGGAAACCTGGCGACGCTGCTGGCTTCTCGATACAGCTGCCCGGCGCTGGAGGCGACGGCGGTGTCAACCGCAGCAGCCCCGACGGCCTCATCCGACCCGTCCGTGACGGCCGGGGCGACTCCTGCCACCACCCCGACCGCGCCTCCGACCGCGCCGAGCCGGGCACAGGAACCCGGGGCATTGGTCCAGGCGCCGTCCAACCTGACCGGCATCTGCGATCACAGCATCCAGTCGAATATCGATGCCGCGCTGGCCGGGACCGAGAACATCAACGACGTGGTCAACGCGGTCGAGCCACGGCTGTGGAACATGTCCACCGTGCTGCCGATCCTCCAGGACACCACGATCGTCGCCGCAGGCCCCAGCGTGCTCAATGTGAGCCTCTCAGGTTCGGTGCCGGTCGGGATCGTCGGCGACGCTGGGCAGTGGGTCAAAACCTCGCAGTAGACCAGGTAGATATGCAGGTCAAACAGATGCTTTGGGCTGGGTCCGAACTATCTAACAACAGTTTGACTCGGAGTACGGCACGAAGGCCGTCGAGACGGCTCT
>DASQSQ010000068.1:0-4848 GCA_035642315.1 Mycobacterium sp. | reverse complement strand
TCACCCGGCCAGGCGGCGCTCAGCGCGGCGAGCAGCGTGCTCTTACCGGCTCCCGCCGCGCCAGTGAGACCGACTCGAATGCTGCGGCGGACGGAGGTCGACAAGCAGCGGCCCACCGCGGCGATCGCGTCCCAGTTGTCGTCCTCCATTGCACTGACCAGGCGCGCAAGTACGTGGTCGGACGTGTGCGCGATCGCGAGTTGAGCATCCCAACTTGGCATCAGGTCCCAACACCTTGACTCAGTCTGGACAGGTCCTGCTCCGAGACGCCCAACTCGCGCAGCACTGAGTCAGTGTGCTCGCCGATCAGCGGCGGCGAGTCATACACCGTTCGGTATCCGGAAATCTTGATCGGGTTCCCGACGAAGTTCAATCGATCGCCGAGCGAGTGCGTGATCCCGACGACCATGTCTCTAGCCCGCGCGTGTTCGTCGGCCAAAACCTCGTCGAGCCGATTGACTCGCGCGTACGGTAGGCCCAATGGCCGAAGGCGCTTGTCCCAGGCGGTGCTCGACCGGGTCTGAATCTTGTCGCGAACGATCGCCATCAGCTCTTCGGCGTGCTCGGCGCGGCTTGCCGGCGTTGCCCCGCGGGGGTCCTCGACCAGTTCGCCGACTTCCAGGGCCGTGCACACCTCGCTCCATGGAATGCGATCCATGTTATCGATGACGATGTAACGGTCATCCGCACAGCGGAAGGCGCCCTGGAGGCGACCCTCCGCGCGTGAACCCTGTGGGCCCGGGACCGTGCCGTCGCGAAAGTAGCGACCGGACGGCTCCGGGGTCATGGCGATCTGCCCGTCGAGCAGCGCGACGTCCAGTTCGCACCCTCGCGCGATGCCGGTCTGGCGAGCCCGCAGAGCGCCGAGGATCCCGATCGCGGCCCACATGCCGCCTGCCAGGTCGCCGATCGGAATGCCGATTCGTGCCGGCGGTCGTCCGGGTTCTCCGGTCATGCTCATCGCCCCGGACAACGCCTGAACGACGAGGTCGACACCGGGCCGTCGGACGTAGGGTCCGTCCTGGCCGAACGAGCTGAGGGAAACGAAGATGAGATCCGCATTCACCTTGGACAACTGTTCGTAGCCGAGTCCCAGCCGCTGCATCACTCCTGCGCGGAAGTTGTTGAAGACGACGTCGGCCGTGGTGCACAGTCGTGTGAACAAGGCCTTGCCCTCGTCGGACTTCAAGTTGAGCGTGATGCTCTTCTTGTTCCGGTTCAGCGCCATGTAGTGAGCGTCTTGACCCTTGTAGTAGTGCCGGATGAAGCCTCCGGGGTCATAACCTCCATGCGCACCGGGCGCCTCCACCTTGATGACCGTGGCGCCGAGGTCGGCCAGAATCAGGGTGCAGAAGGGTCCGGCGAGGTGCCAAGAAAGGTCGATGACCTTTACTCCGGCCAACGGCCCACGCGGGAGCGAGGAGCTACCCGCCTGACCATTGCCTGCTGCCGGACTGCGGTTGTCGCCGGGCAAGGCCGACGGCGGTTGCTTCGATGTCATCGTCGCTCCTGTCGACGTTCGGTGACCGCACTCTCGAGGAATGCTGCGATGTCGCGTACCTGCGATCCCGGGCCGAAGATCCGAGCGACCCCAGCCGATATGAGCATCGGATGATCCTGTTCGGGGATGAGACCACCGACTACCACGATTGGATCGGCCCCCTGCTTTGCGAGCAACTCCAAAATCGTGACGACCGCGCCGCGGTGGCCGTCGGCCAGGCTGCTCAGTCCTAGGACATCGGCGTCCTCCTGCACCACCGCCCGCACGATCTCCTCCGGCGTGCGCCGCAGGCCCAGGTACACCACCTCGAAGCCGGCTTCTCGCAAACCCAGCACGACGACATGCACTCCGCGCTCGTGAGCGTCGAGTCCCGCCTTCGCGAAGACGACCCGAATCGGCCGCGGTGTCGAAGGACTCCCTTCGGCCTTCTTAACAACGACGGTCTTGTCCGTGTCTGGCATCACCGTTTCATCCCTTCCCGTCCCCGGACCGCTTCGAAAAGTCGTCGATGGCCGACCGGCGCTCCTTGCTGGCCAAGGACTCGCTGCGCAGGCGGTGTAGTGGCGCCCAGAACTCGGGACTGCGATCAGGTGTCGCTGTGATGGCTTCCAGGATGTGCTTGTGGGCCCGCGATGCCGCCAGACCCTGGTCGGGCACGTGCGTCCACAATGTGGCGGTCGATTGCAAGGCGTCGGCGTCAACGACCTCCTGCACGATTCCGAGCCGGATCGCCTGCTCGCTGTCGAATTCGTGGCCGATGACGAACAGCGCCTTCGTGACGGTCGGCCCCAGCTCGCGACAGATCCGGTCGATGCCCTCTGGTCGGTACACGGTTCCGATTCGGGTGGCCGGTACCGAGAATCGCGACCCGAGGGCCGCCACCCGGAAGTCGCACGACAGTGCCAGCTCGAACCCGGCGCCCATGCAGAAACCTCGAATGAGAGCCGCGGTGGGCTTCGGGCATTGCGCCAGCGCTTGGATCGCGGCGTCGAGCGCTTGGCCACCGTCCGAAGCGCCGCCGCCGGCAGCCAGCAGTCTGATGTCGAAGCCCGCCGAGAAGCTTCGGTCGCCGGCACCCTCCACTGTCACACTGCGTATGTCGGGGTCGATGGACGCGGCTTGGACCGCCTCGCCAAGGGCGAGGAGTAGGTCTGGGGTGAGCGCGTTGAGTTGGGCGGGTCGATTGAGGACGCAGCGAAGTCGCCCGTCCTCCACGCTGGTGTGGAGCCCGGCCCCACGATGCCGTGCCGTCTGGTCCCCGACTGCGGCGTCTGCGGTGTGAATCACACGTAGTTCGCTTCCCCGAACACCGATCGCATCACGTCAGACATCTCGCCGATCGTCGCGTACGCCAGGGCGCACTCGATCAGTGGAGGCAGGAGGTTGGTTGCCGAACTGCGCGCAGCCACTTCGAGGTCTCGCAGCGTGCGGCGGACGTGCTCGTTGTCACGCTCCTGTCGCAACTTGCTCAGCGCCAGGGCCTGACGCTCCTCGGCGCTCTCCAGACGGTCGGCGTCGTACTCGGCGGTCCGCTCGATGCGGACCTCGACCTCGTCGGGCCCGTCGAATCGGTTGACGCCGACCCACACCTCCTCGCCTGTCTCGATCCGACGTTGGTATTCATATGCTGATTGCGCCACAACGCTGCGGTAGTAACCGTTCTCGACCGCGGCGATGGCACCACCCATTTCGTCGACCCGCGCGAGTTCCTCGAGCGTTTCGCGTTCTACCTGATCGGTGAGGGCCTCGACGACGTACGAACCGGCGAGTGGGTCCAGATAGTCGGTCCCGCCTGCCTCGTGCTGCAGGATCCGTACGACGTCGCGGGAGATCTGCTGTGCCTCGATGCTGTGCCCGAGTCCCAGCGGCTCGTCGAAAGGCTGCCCGCCGTTGATCTCGCCGCTGCCGAATGCCTGGATGAGGCCCTCCACGGTGGCGCGCACGATGTTGTTCACCGGACGCTGGGCAGACAGCTTTATGTAGGCATTGCCCCATGCGTGCTCCCCACCGCGCAGTATCCACGAGCGCTCGTCCTTGGCCCCGAATTCGTCTCGCATGATGCGTGCCCAGATCCGGCGCGCGGCGCGTGGCGCGGCAACGCCGTAGAGAAAGTTCAGACCGGTGTGGCCGAACCCACGGTAGGTGAATCGCTTGACGAAGCTGTCCAGGTCGAGGCCGGCCTCGAGCCCGAGGCGGATGTACTGCTTCGCGTTCGCGAAGGTGAACGCGAACGACTGGGGCGTCGTCGCTCCGGCATAGCGGATGTGCTCGGCACAGATGCTGATGGAGTTCGAGTTCGGCATCTCGGCGTTCATGAAGGCGATCACGTCGCGCACGAGGCGAAGTGACGGCTCGACCGGAAAGATGTACTGTCCGCGTGCGCAGAACTCCTTCAGGATGTCGTTCTGCGGCGTGCACCGGAGCTTCAAGAAGTCGATGCCGCGCTTGCGCGCCAACGCGCAGTAGAACGCGACGTAGATGATGGCGGAGGCGTTCGTCGTCCAGTTGCTCGACACCCGATCGATGTCGTTCGGGCCGACGAACGCCTCGTAGACGATCTCGAAGTCACGCAAGCTGTCGATCGCCACTCCGACGCGGCCGACCTCGCCGCGTGATCGTGGGTCGTCGGAGTCCCAGCCGAGTTGGCTGGGCAGGTCGGAGGCGATGTTCGCGCCGCCCACTCGCAAACCCTGCTCGCGCATGTCGAGCAGGTAGTCGCGGCAGTCGGCCGCCGTCCCGTATCCCGAATAGCGCCCGGCGCGATGCAGGCGGGTGTCTTCACCCTTTCGGCCCATCGCTCTTGTCGGATAGGTCCAGCTCGTGAAGGGGTACTCGCCGGGCAGGCCGACATCGCGCAGGTAGTCGTGGGACGGGATGTCCAGCGGGGTTACGAGCCTCGCCGTCGTGTCCTCGGCAGCGAGTCCCAGTCGTCGCAGACCCCTCGGCAAGGTCTCTGAGTGCCAGTGCTCGAGCCCGGCAGCGATCCGCGCCCGCTCACCATCGGGCATCGTTGAACCAGTGGGATTGGCGGCCTCAGCGGCGTCGGGCACGGTCAAGCGTTCCTCCTTCTGGGCAGCGCAGTGGGCGTCTGCTTCGATCCATCAAAGGTCTGTTGAATCGCGCCCTGCATGAGTAGGCCGTACTCAGGTCCGCTTGCTTGCCCTTCTGGTCGGCGCGGAGGCATGCTCGGACCATGGACATTGACTGGCCGCTTGTCGGCCGCGACGGTGAAATCGCGAAGTTGCGAGCGACCCTCGTCAAGGCTCGTCGAGGTGTTGTCCTGTGCGGTGCCGCGGGCGTTGGCAAGTCTCGCCTCGCCGACGAGTGCCTGACGTTCATGGCCGAGC
>DASQSQ010000067.1:0-6056 GCA_035642315.1 Mycobacterium sp. | reverse complement strand
CAATTCATGCACCAAGAGCTATCTGCCTAGTACAGACCTGCACTGCTGTTACGGCGGAGGACATCGCTTGAAAGTTGAACCGCAGCAGGTGCTCGACTAAAGACTGTCGAACACGTTGGTACCCGCTGCGTTCACAACTCTGAGGACCCCTGGAATTCAGACGATTCAGCGATCAAAACGCACGACTGCAGACCACGGCAGGTACGAGAGTTTACGTGGGTTGGGATGTAACGGCGGCTAACCGTGGCAGGCGGCGGCGGTGATAGCCCCAGCCGGGCAGCGGCGTAGTTCTCGGTCGGTCGCCTTGCGGATGTAATTGCCGATCTGGCGCAACGACCGGTCGGCCTCCGGCACCATCGGCGCGGCGATCTGGAACACGTGCATCTGCCCGGGCCACACCCGCAGCTGAACTGGTACTCCCACCCCGGCCAGCCGCCGGGCGGCCAGCCGAGCGTCGTGCAGCAAGACCTCGCAGCCCGACACATGGATCAACACGGGCGGCAGACCGGCAACGACGTGGTCAAGCGGCTCGTAGATCTCCTCGGGGCGTCCATCGATGAGGTGACGCCGGCCCGCCTTGGCAACCAGCTCGAATAATGCGTCAAATGCTTTGGCGCACAGCATCGCATCACTGCCGATATTGGGATGTACCTGCTTAGCGGCCTTGGCGAGCTGCATCAGCGGCGACATGCAGACGATGGCCGCCGGTTTCTCTCCGCCGCCGAGAAGCCGTTCGGCCAGCGCCAATGACAGATAACCCCCAGCGGAGTCGCCGGCCAACACGACCTGCTCGGGCCCATAACCCTGACCACGCAGCCACCGGTAGCCGTCATAGCAGTCGTCGATTGCCGCACCGAGCGAATGCTGGGGCAGCATCCGGTAGTTCACCACCAGCACGGGGGCATCGGCGTACCGCGACAACGCGGTGACCAGCCGGTCATGGGTGTTGGCGCCGCAGACCAAAAAGGCGCCACCGTGCATGTACAACACGACGCGCCGGCTACCGTCGGCGGGCAGCACACCGGCGGCGCGGACCAACCGCGCGGTGCAGTGCGGCAGCCGAATCGTGGCCCGGACACTGCCCGGCACCGGTGTCATTGCCCCGGCAGCCTTTTCAACCAGGTCCCATGGCCACGGCGCGTTTGGCAAGTAGCTAGCGATTGCCAGGGCCGGGCGGATGGTGAGCCGGGCCGCGAGCCAGGCGAGCCGGCCAGCGATGCTCGGATCGTCCTCCACGACCTCCCGAACCAACCGTGAGCCCCGCCGGTCGAACACGATCGACATTCGTCGGCGCGCTACCGCCATACCGTCACCCACAGCAGCCAGGCCGCTCCGATCCGGTTTCCGAGCACCCGGCCCATCACCTACACCGCGCAGTCCGAGGCCAGTAGTCGCGGATGTCATTGGAATTCTCTCCCGTGTCGAGTTGCTGGCTGCGACATCAGGATCCATGCCTACACCGGGTGCGGGGTAGCGTAGCCCACTACTCAAATCTGCCGATGATTATTACTCCGCGGCAGGATCATTACCTGTATGGATTCGGTGTCAGCGCCTGATCAAGAACCGGCAATACAGCTGGGATGCAGCGGCATCCGGAGTTCGGCCCATGTCCACCTACGCGTGCCGCACGAGCGATTGCTGCCCAGTGCGCTAAGCCCGACCCACAGCAATCTGCCCCGTTTCCTTCAGGAGGAGGGAGGAAACGGGGCAGATCGCGTGTGAGGCCGGTGCGCTCGATCAGGGGATCATGGCGCGGACGGGGTGCCTGACAGTCCAAATGGGGTGCAGCACATCCGCCGCGTAGTGGCGAACCGGGTGCAGCGGTCCGGTGCCCGGCACCCACGGGTCGGCGGACGCGATCGGCGCTGCCAACGATCCGAGGACGGACAGGCCGACGGCGGCCAGCAGGCCGGCTGCTCCGACGCGCATCTTGGAAACTTTGTTCGACTTCATGGTTGCGACTCCTTACCGATAGGGGTCGGTGGCTTTCCCGACACCACTAGCGTGCAGCAGGTGGCTTGCGAGATTCTTGCGGAATTCTTGCGTTCGCTGGACGCGGTATCTGCGCAGCTCAGCGCGAGCGGATTTCGAAGGTGAACTCTTGGCCGCCGATGCGGATGTGGTCGCCGTCCGCGAGGGTCGCGGCGCTGCGGATGCGCCGGCCTTGCACCTGGACACCGTTGGTCGAGCGCAGATCGCTGATCACGAAACTGCTTCCGGTGTCGATGACGACGGCGTGGTAACGACTGACATCGTCGTCGTCGAGAACGATGTCGTTGTCGGTCCGGCGACCAATCCGCGTCGAGGCGTGCAGCCGATAACGCTTGCCGTCCCTGCCCCGCAGCTCGGCGACGGCGGATCGGCCGGTCATTGTGTCGGTGTGCGGGCTGAGATCGACGGCGCTGTTCATCGCGGTGGTTTGGGCGGTGCGTTTGGTGTCAAGCGGCTCTTGGCGCAGGATCCGCTCGTGCAGCGCCCGCACCGTGGGACCGGGGTCGATCCCGAGGTTTTCGGCCAGATTCGCTTTCAGTCGCCGGTAAGCGTCGAGGGCGTCGGATTGGCGCTCGGCGACGTAGTAGGCGGTGATCAGCTGGGCCCATAGCGGTTCCCGGAACGGATGTTCGGCGGTAAGCGCCTCGAGGCGGACGATCACGGTGTCGGCACGCCCGCACGCGATCTCGGCTTCGGCGAGGCCAATCTGGGCCACGACTTTGACCTCGGACAAAGCGGTGGCGAACGTATCCACGAAGGCGAATTCGCGTAGGTCATCGAGGACGGGCCCACGCCACTCGGCCAGCGCAGCCGACAGGAAGCTGCTGGCGTCTTCGAAGCGTCCTGCGGCGGCGGCGTGAACCCCCGCGTTCTTGTCGGTGATGAACCGCCCAAGATCGCAGGTGGTGTCATCGACGCTGAGTTGGTAGCCAGGCGGGGCGCTCGCCAGCACCTTGTTCGGGTCGTACCCTGCGCCGCCGAGCAGTCGGCGCAGGTTGGACACGTAGGAATGGATACTTGTCCGTGCTGCGGGCACCGGCGACTGGTCCCAGACCGCATTGATCAGCGAGTCGACCGACACCGGCCGGTTGCGGTTCATCACCAGCATGGCCAACACCGCCCGCTGCTTAGGGGCGCCCAACGGCACCGGGTTGCCGTCCGCGATCAGCTGCAACGGTCCCAGAACACCGAACTGGAGGCCTGCGTTCAACATCGCACCATTGTGACCTTGATTGGCCGCCGCGCGATGTTGCGGCACGGACCTGTCTGTCAGGAGCCGAACAACGACGGCGAAGATCGCCGCGCTGACTCACGTCCCGGTAACTGCCCAGCGGCCCGACACCGCGCGCCACCCGACGAAAATCAGTCGCAGCACAATGAACATGCTCAGCCCCGACCAGATGCCGGCCAGCCCCCAGCCGAATACCAGCGACAGCCAGGTCAACGGCAGAAAGCCGACCAGCGCGCTGATCACCGTGGCGGTGCGCATGAACGCGGCATCCCCGGCGCCCAGCAGCACTCCGTCGAGGGCGAAAACAATTCCCGCGAAAGGCAATTGGGCCACCAGGAACCACCACGGAACTCCGATCGCGGCCAGCACCGAGCTGTCATCGGTGAAGAGTTCGGGCAGCACGGAGGAGCCGACCGCGAACACCGCAGACAGCGCGCCGGCCGCGATCGCCGACCACACCGTCACACGCCGGGCCACCGCTCTCGCAAGCGGTGCATCACCGGCGCCCAACGCCGCACCGACCAACGCCTGCGCGGCGATCGCCAGCGAATCAAGAACCAGCGCAAGGAAACTCCACAACTGCAGCACCACCTGGTGGGCGGCCACCGCCGCGGCACCGAACCGGGCAGCGACCGCGGCGGCCGAGACGAAGCAGGCCTGGAAAGCCAAGGTGCGCACCACCAGATCGCGCCCCTGCACCACTTGAGCTCGCAGCACAGCACGGTTGGGGCGCAGCGGAACTCGTTCGGCCAGCAACGCGCGCCCGAACAGCAACGCGGCCAGCCATTGGCCCGCCAGGTTGGCCACGGCAGACCCGGCCAACTCCAAGCGGGGCAGCCCCAGCCAGCCGTACACCAGCAGCGGACACAGCAGCGCCGACAGTCCGAAGCCGGTGACCACATAGCGCAGCGGGCGAACGGTGTCCTGGACGCCGCGTAGCCATCCGTTGCCGGCCAGCGACACCAAAATTGCGGGTGCGCCCAGGATCGCGATGCGCAACCATGGCAGCGCCGCGTGTGCGATGTCGGCCGAACCGGCGATCGCCGACACCAGCGGAACCGCCGCGGCCTGCACCACGACGACGATCAGCGCGCCCAGGCCCAGGCCCAACCAGGTCGCCTGCACGCCTTCGGCCACCGCCGACGCCCGGTCGTCAGCGCCGAAGTGGCGCGCCGAACGCGCTGTCGTGCCGTACGACAGGAAGGTCAGCTGCGAACCGACCATGCCGAGGATCAGTCCGCCGATGGCCAGCCCGGCCAGGCTCAACGCACCCAGCCGGCCGACCACCGCGGTGTCGAACAGCAAGTAGAGCGGCTCGGCCGCGAGCACACCCAACGCCGGCAGGGCCAGCTGCACGATTTGTCGGCCACCCGCGTGCGGCTGGCCCGGAGCGGTCACCCGAGGGCGGCGCGCAGCGACGTCACCACATCATCGATCGAACCGGTGGTCGAGTAGCCCGCGGCCAGCTTGTGGCCGCCGCCGCCGAATGTCGAAGCGACGCTCGACAGATCCACCGCGGCCTTTGCCCGCATCGACACCGACCACTGCTGCGGCGCGATCTCTTTGAACACCGCCGCCACCTCGGCCTGCTGCGTGGTGCGGACGATGTCGACGATGCTCTCCACTTCCTCTGGACGTGCGCCGATCCATTCCTGGTGTCCGACAACGGCATACACCAGACCGCGGCCGTCGACGTCATCTTGCAACAGCTGCGCCGAACCCAACACCCTGGACAGCATCGTCAGCCAGCGGAAGGGATGCGTATCCATCAATGACCGGCTGATGGCCGCATTGTCGACGCCGAGCTCGACCAGCCGCGCCGCCAACCGATGTGCCCGTGCGCTGGCCCACCGGAACGATCCGGTATCGGTAGTCAGTCCCGCGTAAAGGCAGTGCGCCACGTCGGTTTCGATCGGCTTGCCCCATGCGTCGAGCAGCTCGGCCACCAGCATGGTGGTGGAGTCGGCCGACGGGTCGACGAAGTTGGCGGTGCCGAAGAGCTGATTCGAGGCGTGGTGGTCGATCACCAGCAGCTCGAGCCCGCTGTCGGCCATTTCGCGCAGGTCTCCGAGTCGGTTGACGCTCGGAATATCCACCGTCACAACCAGATCGACGTCACGACGCATGGTCGCAGGGTCGACCAGCAGCTGACCACCGGGCAGCGACCGCAGCGACTCCGGAAGCGATGCCGGCGCCGCGAAGCTGACCTGGACGGCCTTGCCGCAACGGTCCAGCACCAGAGCCAATGCCAGCCCGGCGCCGATCGTGTCGGCGTCGGGATAGACGTGACAGACCACCGCGACAGTGGCGGCGGCGGTCAGCGTCTCGGCGGCTTCGACGGCGTCCACGCGTCGCGCTGTGGACTCAGTCTTCGAGTTGATCGTCGTCACCGGCGTCCTTTTTGTACGGGTCGGCGTCGCCGGCCGGCTTGGCACCCTCGCGAACCCGAGCCACATCAGCGTCGGCGGCGCGCGCCCGGGCCAGTAACTCTTCCATCCGTTGCACGGAGTCGGACACCGTGTCCCGGGTGAACGTCAGCGTCGGAGTGAACCGAACGCCGGTGCCGGCTCCGACCTTGGTGCGCAGCACACCCTTGGCGCGTTCCAGCGCCGCCGCGGCGCCGTCGTAATCGGGCTCGTCCTCCAGCGTCGACCCCATCACCGTGTAGTACAGCGTCGCGTCGTGCAGGTCACCGGACAACTTGGCGTCGACGATGGTGACACCGGCCAGGCCCGGATCTTTGATCTCGTATTCGATCGCCGATGCGACGATCGCGGAGATCCGCTTGGCCAGTCGGCGGCCCCGGGCCGGGTCAGCCATGCCGCGCGTTCAG
>DASQSQ010000066.1:0-2467 GCA_035642315.1 Mycobacterium sp. | reverse complement strand
GCGTCGTACAGCTGGTACTACGCCTGGACGCCGGGCACCGGGTATCTGGCCAACCTGCTGCCGCACGCCAGTGCGCCGCTGACCGAGCAGATCCCGTCGCTGGGCATCGTGGTCATCGCCGAGGTCTGGAAGACGACGCCGTTTATGTCACTGCTGCTTCTCGCCGGGTTGGCGTTGGTGCCCGACGATCTGCTGAAGGCGGCACAAGTCGACGGCGCCGGCGGGTGGCGACGGCTGACGAAGATCACGCTGCCTTTGATCAAACCGGCGATCCTGGTCGCGCTGCTGTTCCGCACACTGGATGCGTTCCGGATCTTCGACAACATCTATGTGCTCACAGGAGGCAACGGCAATACCGGGTCGGTGTCGATCCTTGGCTACGACAACCTGTTCAAAGGCTTCAATGTTGGCCTCGGTTCCGCGATTTCGGTGCTGATCTTCGGATGCGTCACGCTCATCGCGTTCATCTTCATCAAGGTCTTCGGTGCCTCAGCGCCCGGCGTCGACGGCAATGGACGCTGAGCCGTGACCGCAGCGATCGGAGTCCGGCGCGCTAGCACCTGGGTGATCATCGACACCTTGGTGCTGCTGTATGCGTTGTTCCCGGTGCTGTGGATCCTCAGCCTATCGCTCAAGCCGATGTCAACGGTCAAGGACGGCAAGCTGATTCCATCGTCGGTGACCTTCGACAACTACCGTGGAATCTTCCGGGGGAATTTCTTCAGCTCGGCTCTGATCAACTCCGCGGGAATCGGGTTGCTCACCACCGTCATCGCGGTGGTCATCGGCGCGATGGCGGCCTACGCGGTCGCGCGGTTGGACTTTCCCGGCAAGCGGCTGTTGATCGGCGCGACGCTGTTGATTTCGATGTTCCCCTCAATCTCACTGGTGACGCCGCTGTTCAACATTGAGCGCCGGATCGGGCTGTTCGATACCTGGCCCGGGCTGATCATCCCTTACACAGCGTTCGCGCTGCCGCTGGCGATCTACACGCTGTCCGCGTTCTTCGGGGAGATCCCGTGGGATCTGGAGAAGGCGGCCAAAATGGACGGCGCTTCGCCGGGACAGGCATTCCGGAAGGTGATCGCCCCGCTGGCGGCACCAGGGATCGTGACCGCGGCAATCCTGGTGTTCATCTTCGCGTGGAACGATCTGCTACTGGCGTTGTCGTTGACCGCCACCAAGGCTGCGAGCACTGCGCCGGTGGCGATCGCCAACTTCACCGGCAGTTCGCAATTCGAGGAGCCGACCGGATCGATCGCGGCGGGCGCAATGGTGATCACGGTCCCGATTATCGTTTTTGTTCTAGTCTTCCAACGACGGATAGTCGCTGGGTTGACCTCTGGCGCGGTGAAGGGATAGCTGTGATGGCCGAAATTGTGTTGGCTCACGTGACCAAGAGCTACCCCGACGGCGCGACGGCCGTGGACGACCTGAGCCTTACGATCGCCGAAGGCGAGTTCATCATCCTGGTCGGGCCTTCCGGCTGTGGCAAGTCCACAACGCTGAATATGATTGCCGGACTGGAGGATATCTCTTCCGGCGAGCTGCGCATCGGCGGTGAGCGGATGAACGAGAAGGCGCCCAAAGACCGTGACATCGCAATGGTGTTCCAGTCTTACGCGCTCTACCCGCATATGACGGTGCGACAGAACATCGCCTTTCCGCTCACGTTGGCGAAGATGAAGAAAGCGGAGATCGCCGACAAGGTCGAGGACACCGCGCGAATTCTCGACTTGACCGACGTTCTCGATCGCAAGCCCTCGCAGCTGTCCGGCGGACAACGACAGCGCGTCGCGATGGGTAGGGCAATCGTTCGCCACCCCAAGGCATTTCTGATGGACGAGCCGCTGTCGAACCTCGACGCCAAATTGCGGGTCCAAATGCGTGGCGAGATCGCCCGGCTTCAGCGTCGCCTGGGCACCACCACCGTCTATGTGACTCACGACCAAACCGAGGCGATGACCCTCGGTGACCGGGTGGTGGTCATGCGCGGCGGCGTCGCGCAGCAGATCGGTACGCCCGACGAGCTTTACGAGCGCCCCGCCAATCTGTTCGTCGCGGGCTTCATCGGCTCGCCGGCGATGAACTTCTTTCCCGGGACGCTGACGGCGACCGGATTGACCTTGCCATTCGGCGAAGTCACGCTTACCGAGCCCGTCCACGACGTGCTCGCCCAGCATCCGGCACCGGACAATGTCATCGTCGGCGTCCGCCCAGAGCATCTACAAGACGCCGCCTTGATCGACGGCTACCAGCGCATCAGCGCGCTGACCTTTGAGGTGAAGGTCGACATGGTCGAGTCGCTGGGTGCCGACAAATACGTCTACTTCACTACCGAAGGCTGCGTAGTGCAGTCGGATCACCTGTCTGGGATTGATGCCGAACACGGGCGACAAGAACACGAATTGGTGGCCCGAGTTCCTGCCGAGTCGAAAGCGGCAAAAGGGAACTCGCTCGAACTGGC
>DASQSQ010000065.1:0-8512 GCA_035642315.1 Mycobacterium sp. | reverse complement strand
TCCGGTGCCCGTGAACATGCGCTGCTGCTGGCGCTTCGCAGAGACCCGCAGGTCACGGGACTGGCGATCGCTCCCGGCAACGCCGGCACGGCCCGGCTGGCCGAGCCGCACGACGTTGACATCACCTCGGGCGAGGACGTCGTCGCGTTGGCTCGTCAGGTTCGGGCCGACCTGGTGGTCATCGGCCCAGAGGTCCCGCTGGTGCTCGGGGTGGCCGACACCGTGCGCGACGCCGACATCGCCTGCTTCGGGCCCAGCAAGGCCGCGGCGCAGATCGAAGGTTCCAAAGCCTTTGCCAAGGATGTGATGGCGGCGGCCGGTGTCCGTACCGCGTCCAGCGAGATCGTCGACAGCCCAGCGCGTTTGGACGCGGCGCTGGACCGATTCGGTCCGGCCGCCGGCGAACCCGCGTGGGTGGTGAAGGATGACCGCCTGGCCGCCGGCAAGGGTGTGGTGGTCACGCAGAGCCGCGACGCCGCTCGTGCCCATGCCGCGAGCCTGCTCGAGTCCGGGCACCCGGTGTTGTTGGAGTCCTTTCTCGACGGTCCCGAAGTGTCGCTGTTCTGCCTTGTCGACGGCGAGACCGTCGTGCCGCTGCTGGCCGCGCAGGACTTCAAGCGGGTGGGTGCCGGTGACACCGGACCGAACACCGGCGGCATGGGTGCGTATGCGCCGGTGCCTTGGTTACCTTCGGACGTGTACCGGGCGATGGTCAGCGATATCGCGGAACCCGTTGCGGCCGAGCTGGTCCGGCGTGGCAGTCCGTTTTCCGGATTGCTATACGCCGGTCTGGCGGTCACGTCCAACGGGCCTGCGGTCATCGAATTCAACTGCCGGTTCGGCGACCCGGAAACACAGTCGGTGCTCGCATTGCTCGAATCACCGCTGGGCCAGTTGCTGTATGCGACGGCCACCGGCCAGCTGGCCAGTTTCGGCGAGTTGCAGTGGCGCGACGGTTCGGCAGTGACGGTGGTGCTGGCGGCGGAAAACTATCCGAGCCGGCCACGGGTCGGTGACGTGATCGCGGGATCGGAGGCCGACGGCGTCTTGCATGCCGGAACGGCCCGTCGCGACGATGGCGCGATCGTGTCGTCCGGCGGCCGGGTGCTCTCGGTGGTCGGCACCGGCGCAGATCTATCCGAGGCCCGTTCCTCCGCCTATGACATCCTCAAGTCAATTCGATTGCCCGGAAGTCACTTTCGCGCCGATATCGGGTTGGCGGCTGCAGAGGACAAGATCCGCGTCTAGTCGGCGACAGCTGCGGTGTGGATGTGTTCGCGGCGTAGGCCAAGTCCCATTATCCGGCCCAGTAGCCGTTTGACGGGCGCCGAATGGCTCAGCAATCGCAACATCCACAGCGGCGGGTCAGTTTTGCTCAATCGAGCGAGATTCGCCGTCTGCGCGCCCTGCAGCCGCTGCGCGATCGTTGTCGGGGTCTGCCGATGTTTCTGCACAGCACGCAGATCGTCGTCACTCACCCGGCCGTTCCGCAACGGTCCGGCAAGTGAGTTGGCGGCGGCTACTGCGTCGGCGATGGCGTAGTTGACGCCGATCCCGCCGACCGGGGACATCGCATGCGCGGCGTCGCCGATACACAGCAAACCCGGCAGCCACCACTTCCGCATCCGGTTCGCGCGCACTGACAGGAGTTTGACTTGGTCCCAATCGGTGAGTGACTCGAGGCTGGTAGCCAAAAACGGTGCGGCCAAGGCGATCTTGGATCGGAATTGCGGCAGCCCAGCCGCCTCTACCTGTTCGAAGCTACCCTTGTCGATGATGGTTCCGCACTGCCAGTAGTCGCCACGGTCGATTGCGATGACCATCTGGCCGCCACCCATGTACCCGAGAGTCTCAGGTGCGGAGTCAGTGCGCGGAAGGCGAAACCACAGCACGTCGATCGGCATCGGAAACTCGGTGACCGGCAGTCCGGATTGTTCGCGGATCACCGACCACCGTCCGTCGCACGCGACCGTCACATCGGCGCGAATCTCCACTGCGCCGCCCGCGGTTTGCGCGGTGACGCCGACCACCCGATCGTCCTCCCACAGCAGGCCGGTTGCTTCGGTGTTCATCTCGAGCCGAAAGGACGGGTACCGCTCGGCCTTTGCTGCCAGGAAGTTCAAGAAGTCCCACTGCGGCGCCAATACAACGTACTTGCACGCGGTCGGCAGACGGCGAAAGTCGACGAGATCGAATGCCTGGCCGTTGACTCCGATGCCCAACTGCTCCATCGCCTGGTGCGGAACATCGCGCAGGAACTCGTCGAGTATTCCGAGCTCATGCATCAACTCGGTAGTAGACGGATGCACCGTGTCCCCGCGGAAGTCGCGGAGAAAGTCACCGTGTTTCTCCAGCACGATGGTCTGCACACCGGACCGTGCGAGTAGATAGCCGAGCATCATCCCGGCTGGGCCGCCACCGACTGCAAGACACGTGGTCTTCCACTCAGTCATTGGACTTCCCAGCATGATCGGCGCGTCGTAACGCCGCGATCCAGCCGTTCACCGCGCGGGCGTCAGCGCGATACAGTGTGCCCGCCGGCACACCCAGATACCGTTCAATCGCTTCGATGTGCGCGCTGTGGGTGGCCACCACGTCCTTGACTTTGGCCGCACGAGTGAGGAGTTGCTGAGCGATCGCATCCTGAAGTGCTTGCACGACGGCGACGATGATCGCGCCGGCCTGCTCGGGATAAGCGGTCGCGAAGTGCTGCTCGTCCACACCCTGGCGGACGATCAGGCTCAGCAACGGTGCCAATCTTTTTGTTGTTGCGCGGTCCACCAGCAGCCGGAAGGTGAGATTGTCGGGCGCATACCAGACCGGCAGCATCGCCACCATGAGGTTCTGCCGCTCGGACTTCCAGCGGACGATCTCGCCGAAGAACTGTTGCAGTTTCTCGGGGCCCGACAACGCTGGATCCTCGGCGATCCGGGCAAGGGCGCGTTCGGAATCGTCGACCAGCCGTTCGGTGAGGGCTTCGACCACAGCCGGTTTGGAGTCGAAGTAGTGATAAAAGGCTCCCTTGGAGATCTGCAGTTCTTCCAGAATGTGTTGAACTGTCAGGCGCTCATAGCCATTGGACAAAATCAGTCGCTGCGCGGCGTCCAGGATGGCGTCGCGCCGCGCGGCCTGCTCGACAACGTTGACGGTCCGAGCCATCCGTCCTCCAATTAGTAAACCGACGGTCGGTTTATTTTATGAGTGTGGCTGATCCCGCGGTTTCGGTCAAGACTGGAGTGGCGCGGCGGGCCTAGAAGCCTGCGGCCTGGCCATCGCGGCGCGGGTCGCTCACCGCGAGATATCCGTCGTCGAGCCGCCAGATCGCCTGGCAGCTACCGAACTGGTTGTAGTCGTCCGTGGTGACCAACTGATGGCCGCGCCGCTCGAGCTCGTCCAGCGTCGACGGCGGAAAACCCGGCTCGCAGCAGACCTGCATGCCGTGCGCCCAGCGGAAGCGCGGGCCATCGCAGGCCGCCTGCGGGTTCTGGCCGTGGTCGACGATGCGCGTCACGAGTTGCACATGACCCTGGGGCTGCATCGGGCCACCCATCACCCCGAAGCTCATCACCGGTGCGCCGTCCTTACTCAAGAAACCGGGGATGATGGTGTGGTACGGACGCTTGTTCGGCCCCACCCGGTTGGGATGACCCGGTGCCACAGCGAAATCCGCGCCCCGATTTTGCAGGGAGATCCCGGTGCCGGGTACCACCACACCGGAGCCGAAACCCATGTAGTTCGACTGGATCATCGACACCATCACCCCGGATGCATCGGCGGCGGTGAGATACACGGTGCCGCCCTTCGGTGTTCCCGCGGATGCCGGCTTCGCCCGGGTCCGATCGATCAGCATCGCGCGGTTCCGCAGGTATTCTTTGTCGAGTAGATGCTCCGGACGCACCGGCATGTGCGCGATATCGGCGACATAGGCCTGCGCGTCGGCGAAGGCGAGCTTCACCGCTTCGATTTGCAGGTGCACGCAGTCGGCGGAATCCGCTGGGAGCGAGGCCATGTCGAAATGTTCGAGTATTCCGAGGGCGATCAAGGCGACGATGCCCTGGCCGTTGGGCGGTATCTCATCGATCGTGTAACCGCCGTAGGTGCCATTGATGGTCCCAACCCAGTCGGCACGATGCGCTGCCAGGTCACTTGCCCGCATGACACCGTGGTTGGCCGCCGAGTTTGCCTCGAGCTTCGCCGCCAATTCCCCGCGGTAGAACGCCTCGCCATTAGTTGAGGCGATCAGCTGCAGCGTGGTCGCGTGATCGGGCAGGGTGACCACCTCGCCGGGCTTCGGCGCTCGACCGCCGGGCATGAACACCTCGGCGAACCCGGGCTGGGACTCGAACACTGGGACCATGGCGGCCCATTGCTCCGCGATTGTCGGAGAGACCAGGAAGCCGTTGCGGCCGTAGGAAATTGTTGGTTCGAAGAGCCGCCCGAAGGGAAGCTTGCCGAACTTGGCATGCAGCTCGACCCACGCTGACACCGCGCCCGGAACCGTCACCGAATTCCAGCCGAGCACGGGAACACCGTTGCCGTTGAAATACTCTGGCGTCCACGCCGCAGGCGAACGTCCCGACGCGTTGAGCCCATGCAATTGCCGGCCGTCCCAAACGATGGCAAAGGCGTCCGAGCCGATGCCATTGGAAACCGGTTCCACCACCGTCAGCGCGATCGCGGTGGCGATCGCCGCATCAGCCGCGCTGCCACCGTCGGCGAGCATCCGAAGACCCGCCTGCGCGGCGAGCGGTTGTGTGGTGCACACGACGTTGCTTGCCAGGACCGGCTTTCGCGGCCAGGCATACGGCAGATCCCAATCGAAAGGCGGCACCGGTCAATCGCCTTTCCCGAACTGTTCGGCCACCGCTCGGCGGTCGACCGAACCCTTTGCGGTGTGCGGAAGCTCGTCGGTCAGCGTGATACCGGCGGGCACCTCGAAGGCTGCGAGCCGCTCACGACAGAACTCGGTCAGTTCCTCGGCGGTCGGTGGGTCGCCTTGATCGGGCACCACCGCCGCACCGACCGTCTCGCCGTAAAGCTCATCCGGGACACCGAAGACGGCCACTTCCAACACCTTCGGGTGACTGGCCAGCACGCCTTCGACCCGCTCCGGGGATATTTTCTCCCCACCGCGGTTGATGAGTTCTTTGATGCGGCCACGCAGCGTCAGCTCGCCCGCCTCCGACAGCGTGCCCAGGTCGCCGGTGTGTAGCCATCCATCGGTGAATGTCTGCTCGGTGGCGCTCGGATTCGCCAGGTATCCGCGCACCACCGTGGGGCCGCTGATCCAGATTTCACCAACCGCATCCGGTGGGCAGGCTCGGCCGTCGTTCCCGACGATCCGCACCTGCACTCCTGTCGAGCGGCCGACCAGGCCAGCGGCCATGGTCTCGTCTGCTGTTGTGCTTGCCATCTGGTGGGTGGCCTCGGTCATGCCGTAGGCAGACAGCACCGGGGCCGCAAACCTCTTCTCCAACGCCTTGGCGGTCTCCGGGTTCAGGGCCGCGCTGCAGCTGCGAATGAAGCGCAGCCGGGCACGTTCTGGCTCAGCGTCAGTTTCCTTGCGTCCCAGCAGGATTTGATGAATCGTCGGCACCGCGGTGAACCAGGTCGCGCTCGAGGCACGCAGGTCGTCGTCGAATGTGTGCGCGGAAAACCGCCCGCGGGCCGGAATCAGCACTGTCCCGCCGGACACCAGAGTCGACAGCAGCGCGGCAATCAGCCCGTGCCCGTGGAACAACGGCATCACCGCAACAGTCGCATCGTCGGGTCCGAGTCGGTAGCCGGCGATGACGTTGCCGACCGAGGTTGCGACGTTGTCGTGAGTCCAGGGGACCATTTTCGGGGCACCGGTGGTGCCGCCGGTGAACATGATCAGCGCGTCATCCGGCCGCAATCCGTCGGGCCCGGCACTCGCCGGCAACGGAGCAACCGTGGTGTCGACACGAGCGGTGACTGCGCCCGCGTTGAGCGTGACCGAGATCGGCCAGTGCGGCAGGGTCGTCTCTTTGTTGTCGTCGACCAAGACGACGCGTCCGCCGGCGGCCGTGATCCGGGCCCGCTGGTCGGCGGCGGGCAATGCCGGATCCACCGGCACGACGACTAGCCCGGCACGCGATGCCGCCAACAATCCGACGACGAACTCGGCGCTGCTCTGTGCCCGCAGTCCCACTCGGTCGCCGGCCAGCAAGCCGGCCTGGGTCAGCCGCCCGCCCAGGTCGTCGACCAGCCCAATCAGCTCGCGGTACGTGATCGGGATGCGGTCGGCGGTGACGACGAGCGCGTGCGCGTCTGGATGGCGGCCCGCCGTCGCGGCGATCAGATCGGCGATACGCGGGGTCGAAACCGTGTCGTGGGCCTTCATCCTCCACGCTCCTTCCACGCGGTAAACCTTCTAGGATGCGAAATGGGACTTCACCTGCACGATGCCCCCGATTCGGCGCAGTCGTCCAATACCGATGACCGAATGCTTGATCGACGGTGTCTATCGATGCAGAGCGATCGAGACTTGGACATTGCACGAGCCGCGGGTGAGCGTTAGAGCATCACCAGATTGTCGACGCGGTCGCGATTCAATGCGACGCCGCCGTGTCCATACTGCGGGTTGGTGCACGATTACGACTGCCGACGGTGCGTCGCCATCAGCATCGTTGCAGCCCTCGGCATCCTGGCATCCTTGCTGGTCCTGATGGCCGCAGTGCCCGCGGTGATCCGGTGACCCCTAACCCGTTTAGAGCTCGGTCGATCACGTGACGCTCGCCGCGGCAACACCTGGCGGTCAGCTGTTGCGCAGCGCGGCGATGCCTTCGTCGAGAGCGGCCTCCAGGTAGGACAGGTCGCCGGTGACGAGCATGATCCCGACGCCGCCCTGGATGCCGGCCAACAGCGCCGCGGCGGCACGGTCAGCGTCGTTTGCGGCAGCGATTTTGCCCTGCTCTTGCAGTGAGCGAATACCTGCGGCGATTGCGTTGTGCCATTTGGCCATCAATTCGGCCGTGACGGCCTGGGCGCCGGGGGTGGTGCGTCCGATCTCCGACATCAACACCGCGATGGGGCAGTTTTGTCCCTGGCGTCGATAGCGGTCCACCACCGCGTCACGCCAGCGTTGCCAGGCCGCCCACGAGGTCAACGTTCCGAGGTGTGGTTGCTGGTCGTCGAGCACCGTCTGCGACTCGAATGCTGCGACTGCCAGCAGCAACTGGTCCTTGCCATCGGGAAAGTAATGGAACAGCTGGCTTTTCGACGTCTGCGTGTGGGCCATGATGTCCTCGAGTGTGGTCTGCGCGATACCGCGGGTGCGGATCTCGGTGGCCGCCCCCTCGATGATGCGCTGACGGGTGGCCCGCCCTTTCGCCGTCAATTTCTGGACTTGCAGGTCCATTTTCGGAGGCGCAGCATATGGACTCATGAGTCCAAACACTACGCGGTTATCCGGCCGCACAGCGCTGGTCACCGGTTCCACCGGAGGACTCGGCGTTGCCATCGCAAAATCGCTATCCGCTGACGGCGCCTTTGTCGTCGTCAGCGGACGCAACAAGTCGCGCGGCGATGCCGTTGTCACCGACATCCGGTCAGCCGGGGGCGACGCCGCCTTCGTTGCCGCCGACCTCGCGGCCGGTGAGGACGAAGTGCGCCGTGTCGCCGCGATGGCTACCGAGGCCGCCCGAGGTGAGCTCGACATCCTGGTGAACAACGCGGCTACCCTACTGATGCCGACCCCGACCGCTGACATCGCCGAGCAAGCGTTGCGCGACGCCTTCGGCGTCAACGTCTTCGCACCATTCCTGCTGACCGGGGTGGTTGCGCCGGAGATGGCCCGCAACGGCAGGGGCGTCATCGTCAACATCGGCTCCATCACTGGACTCCGCGGACGCAGCGGCTCCGCAATCTACTCTGCCAACAAGGCCGCTATCCATTCGCTCACGAAGTCCTGGGCCGACGAGTACGGAGCCTCTGGGGTGCGGGTCAACGCGGTCGCGCCCGGACCGATCGCCACCGAACGCCAGCGGGAATTCGCCGACCACGTCGAACCAATGCTGGCCAGCGTTCCGTCGCGACGGATGAGCACACCCGAAGAAGTTGCTGCCGCGGTGGTCTTCCTGGCCAGTGACGACGCCGCCAACATCCACGGAGCCATCCTGAGCGTCGACGGCGGCTGGGCGGCGGTTTAACCGCCGGCCAGGCGGGTGATGGCGGTCGATTGCCGCTCGATAGACGGTGTGTATCGCTGCATAGCAGCTCGGTCTTGGACGGCCGCGGGAAATCGGACAACAGTGAAGGCCATGACCAAGCAATCGGAGCCCGAGCTGACCGACGGCTTTCACCTGTTCGTCGACGCCCTCAAGCTCAACGGAGTCGACACGATCTACGGGCTTGTCGGGATCCCGATCACCGACCTCGCGCGTCTTGCGCAGGAGTCCGGGATCCGCTTCATCGGGTTTCGGCACGAGACGTCCGCCGGCAACGCCGCGGCTGCGGCCGGGTTTCTGACCCGCCGGCCCGGCGTCTGCTT
>DASQSQ010000064.1:0-6830 GCA_035642315.1 Mycobacterium sp. | reverse complement strand
GACAGATCTGGGAGTTCGATCACGAAATCGGCTGCCGCCGCGAATAAGTTCTGCTTGCTGCCGAAGTACCGGATCACCAGCGCCGCATCCACGCCGACGTCCGCGGCGACGGCACGCAGGGTCGTGCGTTCATATCCTTCGGCCCCGAAACGGCGACGTGCCGCCGTCAAGATGTCGGCGCGGGTTCGGCTGGCGTTGCGAGGCCGTACTGAAGTCACGACGGAGCCGGCCCGACCAGGAGCTGACGGAAAACCGGGGCGGCCCATCGGCTGAGTTCTTCGCGGGTGAGGCTGGCCACCGGCGGGTTGGCGAGAACGGATCGGGTTGCGGCAAGCCCGATCACGAACGCGTCCGTCACCGCGATGCGCTTCATGTGGTTGTCCGGGGTGGCGCCCATCAGCGTGGGCGCAACATGTTTAGCCAGCGTCTCGTTCAACGTGTCGGCGGCAACCCGGCTGGTCATCGCCGCGCGCAACAGCGCCAGGAAGGCCTCGTCGTCCTCCCATACCGCGAAATACCGCGGCAGCAGCATGTCGGCGATGTCGTCTGGATCCGCATCCGACAGGTCGGGCAGATCGATCCTGAATTCGGTGGCCGTCGCGAACAAGTCCTGCTTGCTGCCGAAGTAGCGGATGACCAACGCTGCGTCCACGCCGACATCCGCCGCGATACCGCGCAACGTCGTGCGCTCGAAGCCCTCCGCCGCAAATCGACGACGCGCAGCGGCGAGGATGTCGGCCCGCGTCGCAGCGGCGTCGCGAGGACGGGTCTCGGCCATCATGAAACCCTATATGTCACCCCCTGTTGACAGCGGCCGTGGGCGGGCGTATCTTCCAAGTCACCGATTGTTGACAAAAGTCATCGGCCGTTGAAATGAGATTTTCGCGCAGGGCAGGTGGTCCCCATGGCTGACGGCATCGGACAAAGCAACGGCCTGTCGGTGCCCCGACCGAACCGTGGAGCCCTGCAGTTCGTAGTAACTAGCGAGGCGTCTCCCTGCCCGAGTTCACACCGTGGCCGCCGGGTGGACGCCCAAGAACGCCGTGTCGTCCGCGTGCCGAGGGGTTGCGCGGGCGACCGGGTTGTCAAGAACGGCAATGGTGCCGGCACAGAACATGCACTCTAAGAAGGATGAGTTACGTGACACAGTCATTGAGCCGCAAGAATTTTCGTGGTCAACGTGCCGGCAGCGTCATCGCCGGTGTGCAGGGCGCACTGCCGGAACATCGGTATGCCCAGAGCGAGATCACCGAAATGCTCACAGCATTACCGGCACTCGAGGAATACGCGGACTTGGTGCGCAAGGTGCACGCGAGTGCGAAGGTCAACAGCCGCTACCTGGTGCTGCCGCTCGAGCAGTATCCGTCGCTGACCGACTTCGGCGACGCCAACAACATCTTCATCGAGAACGCAGTCGAACTCGGTTGCGCCGCGCTGACCGCCGCGCTCGACGAGGCGGGGCTGGAGCCGCAGGACGTCGATGTGATCTTCTCCACAACCGTTACCGGCATTGCCGTTCCGTCGCTGGACGCTCGCATCGCCACGCGGGTGGGACTGCGACCGGATGTGCGACGGGTGCCGTTGTTCGGACTGGGCTGCGTGGCAGGTGCTGCCGGGGTGGCCCGACTCAACGACTACCTGCGCGGTGCACCCGACGACGTCGCCGTATTGGTGGCCGTCGAGCTGTGCTCGTTGACCTACCCGGCGGCCGGACGCACGGTCGCCAGCCTCGTCGGCACCGCACTGTTCGGCGACGGCGCGGCTGCGGTGGTCTCCGTCGGCGAACGACGCGCACAGAAGATGGGCGCCCAGGGCCCAGAGGTGCTCGGATCGCGCGGCCACCTCTACCCGGACTCGCAAGGAACCATGGGCTGGAATATCGATTCCTCGGGTTTCGGCCTGATCCTCTCACCAGACGTCGCTGACGTCGTCGAGCGGTATCTGCCTGATGACGTCACGAACTTCCTTGCCGCGCATGGTTTGACCATCCCCGATGTCCCCACCTGGGTGAGCCACCCCGGCGGCCCGAAAGTCATTGAGGCGATCGTCGGCTCGCTCGGACTTCCCGACGACGCACTGGAATTGACGTGGCGCTCGCTCAGCGAGGTCGGCAATCTCTCGTCGGCATCGGTGCTGCACGTGTTGCGCGACACCATGGCCAAGCGGCCGACCGCGGGCAGCCCTGGGCTGATGATGGCCATGGGTCCTGGCTTCTGCTCCGAACTCGTGATGCTGCGCTGGCGGTGACTTGCTGATGACCTGGTATCTGCTGTTGATCGGCGCAGTCGCCGTCGAGCGACTGGCCGAGGTCGTTGTCGCACAACGTAATCGGGGTATGAGTAAGCAGCGCGGCGGCGTGGAGTTCGGCGCCCGGCATTACCCGGTGATGGTCGTACTTCACACGGGCCTACTTGCAGGATGTCTGCTTGAGCCGGTTCTGTTGCACCGCCCGTTTATCCCGGCGCTGGGTTGGCCGATGCTTTTGATTGCAGTTGCGGCACAAGCGCTGCGCTGGTGGTGCATCACCACCTTGAGCTACCAGTGGAACACCCGAGTGATCGTGATACCGGGTGCGGAACGGGTTACCGGCGGCCCGTATCGCTTTCTGCCTCATCCGAACTACGTCGCGGTGATCGCTGAGGGCATTGCGCTGCCGCTGGTGCACACCGCGTGGATCACGGCGCTGGTGTTCACGATTCTCAACGCCGCCTTGTTGAGAACCCGAATTCACGTCGAGAACGCCGCGCTGGCGAGCCTGGCATGATCGACATCCTCGTCGTCGGTGGTGGCCCGGCCGGACTGGCCACCGCAATCCATGGCGCCAAAGCCGGACTGGAAGTCGTCGTCGTCGAAAGGCGTAGCGGTCCGATCGACAAGGCGTGCGGTGAAGGGTTGATGCCGCACACGCTGCGGCACCTGGAACGGCTTGGCGTGCACCCGCACGGCAAGCCGTTCCGCGGGATCAGCTACCGCGAGGGCAACCGACGCGCCGACGCGCCGTTCAGTCGCGGCGCCGGGCGCGGCGTGCGCCGAACCGTGCTACACGGCGCGCTTCTCGACGCTGCCGCCAGTGTCGGCGTGCGGATCTGCCACGACGAAGTGGGTGAGATAAGCCAAGACGCGACGTCTGTTCGCGCCGGCGATTGGCGGGCGCGTTACCTCGCCGCCGCCGACGGGCTGCATTCGCCGATCCGCCGGTCCCTGGGCTTGGAGCGACCGAGCCCGGGTGCCCGCCGGTGGGGCATCCGACGGCATGTGCGGACGGCGCCGTGGTCGGATTTCGTCGAGGTGCACTGGGCGCCGGGCGCCGAGGCCTACGTGACGCCGATAGCCGACGACTGTGTGGGCGTTGCGGTGCTGAAGTCTCGTCGCGGCGGATTCGATTCCCACCTGGCGGAGTTCCCCGGTTTGCGGGATCGAATCGAGGGCCGGCCGCACGAGCCGGATCGCGCGGCCGGGCCGCTGCGCCAACGGGTTTCAAGTCGGGCAGCAGGCCGGGTTCTGCTGGTCGGCGATGCGGCGGGCTACGTCGACGCGCTCACCGGCGAGGGCCTCGGCCTGGCCTTCGGTGCAGCGGAGCTGCTGGTGAAATCCGTTGTCGGGCAATGCCCAGAGACCTACGACCGCCAATGGCGCCAGATGACCCGGCGTTATCGGATGCTGACCGCGGCGTTGCTTCAGGCGAGCGCGTTGCCGTCCGTGCGGTCGCGCATTGTGCCGGCTGCGGCGGCGATGCCGACCATATTCACCGGCGTCGTCAATTTGCTTGCGCAATAAGCGTTCAGAGCTCTGCCGTGACAAGGCTCGCCACCGTAGGGGGCATCACGCTTTCAGGAATCTCGCGGGTAGTGCTACCGAGCGCGTTTTTGCGCGTGACGACGTAGGTGTAGCGATCTGCGCCGGGATCGGCGGCGAGTGGTTCGGTGCTGTCGAGCAGCGTTTCCAGTAGTTGGCGATCGTCAGGGTCCATCGCCTCACCATCGATGCGGCCAGAAGCCTTCAGGCCGGCATAGCCGCCGCGGCGCTCAATGATGTAGTGGTCTGGGTGTTGCATCGCTGTGCCTCGATTGCGGAATGCCGACTCGCGTCCATGCGTCGTCCACCCCACGATAGACGTTGGTATCTCGGGGAAACAGCGATCTGGCGGCCTCACGGGTGAGGTCGGCGAACTCCGTCATCGTCATGAGCCGATACGCCTCCGGACTGGTCACCGCCGCATACCAGACTTTCCCGGCCTGTTCCCACGATCGTCCACCGATTGCCTTCGCTGCGAGGTAGAAGGCGTGATTCGGGATGCCACTGTTTTCGTGCGGATCGCCCGCGGGAACGTAGTCGCGGTAATGCGACGGTTGCGGCGATAGGCAGTGTCGGGCGCCGGGTCGAGCCATGTCGCGCAGGCACGTGTAGCCCTTCGTGGTTGCCACGGGGCCCATGAGATCTGCGCCGATGAGCCAGTCCGCTTGGGCGACGGTCTGCTTCCTGCGCCACTGGTAAAACATCGCGCCGAATACGTCGGAGACGCTCTCGTTGAGAGCGCCTGGCTCGTCGGAGTAGTCGAGGCCCGCGGCGAACTGAGTGACACCGTGGGTGAGCTCGTGGCCGATAACGTCATCCGCCTTCGTGAAGTCGAGGAAGATTTGGCCGTCCCCGTCTCCGTAGGTCATCTGCGCGCCGTTCCAGAACGCGTTGTCGTAGCGCACGCCGTAGTGAATCGACGACATCAGCGTCATGCCGGCATCGTCGACCGAGTTCCGGTCAAAACATTGCCGATAGAAATCGACGACACCACGGGTGGTATCGAACGCGCGTTTCGCCGTGATGTCGGTGCTGCGACCGGGATTCGAGACCGGCGACCCGGGCAGCGAGCGAGTGTTTCTGCAGTCATAGACCGTGATCGCCGGGACCGACGCGAGTACACCGGCAACTTGCAGGGTGGTAATACCGCTGGCAAGAAGACTGATTTGAATCGCCTCGGACTGGGCGTTGCGCAGTCCTCGCCACGCTTCCTCGACAGCGACACAGTCGCGCATGGCCTGTCGTGTCTCTGCCGGGATCGATTCGTCGTCGGCGAGTCTGCGCAGGACACGTGGTGGAACGATGAAGCAACCGTCACGAGCGGACACGACGTAACTCCTCTGGGAATAAACGGTTTCCGACGTTCGATTGTGACACGGTCGTGACATCGTCCTTCTAAGGTGAGTAGCGCGTGTGGCACACGAGTACCGTTCAAGATCACTATTTGGAAACGACACGGTGCGGCGTGGCGCGTGTTGCACATGGGTTTAGTAGAAATTGAGTCGGTGTCGATGGACGACTCCGGTACGGCTTTGCGGTTTTGCTGCACCTCGTGCGGACTTATAGGAGCAGACGTCGATGACAACCTTCGATCGTGCCAAGGTCAAAGTGGTTGCGGGCGCGGGCTTGTGCGGCGCCGCTATGGTGTTGAGCCCGGCCGCGGCCGCCACCGGGTTCATGACGGGCGGTTATGCCTGTGTCCAAGGGTTGGCCGGTGAAACGGCGCCGGCGGCCGTTGCCGGCGGACCGCTAGTCGCGGCGGTCTGCGCGCCCCCTGCGCCTGGGGGCGCTGCACTCTCCGACATGGCTGGTGCTGCCGGAGCGCCGGTAGCTGCTCCGGTGCCGGCCGGTGCTCCCATTGGCGCGGGTGCTCCCGTTCCGGCGGGTGCGCCGATCCCGGCGGGTGCTCCCGTTCCGGCGGGTGCTCCGATCCCGGCGGGTGCGCCGGTTCCAGCAGGCGCTCCCATTCCGGCTGGCGCTCCGGTGCCGGCGGGTGCTCCGATCGGCGCTCCGCTGCCAGCGGGTGCTCCGCTGATTGCGCTTGGGCCCGTGGGCGCTCCGGTGGGTGCGCCGGTGCCGGGTGCTGTACTCACCGACACCGCCGGCCCTCTCGGCGGGAAGGGTCAGGCGACCGGCGCGGCGCCGACTGGCGGGCCCGTGGACGGTCAGCCTATCCAGCCCGGCCCTGCTCCGTCTTAACGTACAAACGAAGCGGGTTCTCTTCCGTGTTGCCGGAAGAGGACCCGCTTTTATATGTCGGCGTAAAGTCCTGTACAACAAGTAGTTTGACGTGCGGCAAAGCTGCTCGAAGCCGCCGCTATTCCTTCACAATCACCGGGTCGCCAACGTTGACCGTGTTGAAGTACCACTCCGCGTCGGCGGGGCTCAGGCTGATGCAGCCGTGGCTGACATTCTCAAACCCGAGTGAGTTGACAGCCCACGGAGCGGAATGCACGAAAAGCCCACGGTGGCTGATGCGGACGGCGTAGTCCACCGGAACCCGGTAGCCCGCAGGATCGGTGAGGGGGACGCCCACGCTGCTCGAATCCATAACCAGCGAGCGGTCTTTGGACAAGACGGTGTAGACGCCGACAGGCGTCGGAAACTCCGGCCTACCCATCGAGGCCAGCATCACACCCTCTTCGCCCCAGTGCGGTCGGTGGTGCGGCGCCGGTCGTGGCGGCCGCGGTGCCGCCCCGACTCCGTCGACGCTCACGGTGAACGTGTGGTCTGAGATGTCGGCAACGCCGAGGACGGCGGGACCCGTTTTGAAGTCGGTGGACAGCGGGCCCACCGAGAGCGCCACCGTGCTGTGCGCCGGCCAGAATCGGTCCGGAACCCATTGCGCGACCTCGTTGTTGAGCCATTCGAACTCGCCGGTCATCCCGGGCTTCGATTTGACGTGAATCGCATGCTCAGCCGCGCGGCGGTCGGCGACGGGCGCGCTGAAGGTCACCACAACGGGGTGCGCCACGCCCACCACCTCGCCCGGCGTCGGTAGCATCGACGCGATGGTGAACTTGGACGATTGGTTG
>DASQSQ010000063.1:0-4974 GCA_035642315.1 Mycobacterium sp. | reverse complement strand
GGGTGCAGGTCAGGCGGCATCAGATCAGCCTAGCCAGTGTGAACGTCCGGCGTGCGCACGTGCTCGGGACGAAAGCCCCGACCGACAATGATCGGCGGAATGAACGCCAGCGGACCGCCACCGATGAATTTCGGGACTCGGATCGGCGAGAGGTCACCGGTCAAATTTGGCTGGATCGCTCTGTCCTGGATAAACACTTGGCCGGCCTGGATGATCCGCGCGGGTAGCTCGCGCCGGCGCTGCACCTTGGCGAGGTCGGCCTCTGTCAATCGACCTTCGCGCAGCGGGGCACAGAGGATGTTGGCCGCGGCCACCGCGTCGGCGACAGCGAGGTTGATGCCGACTCCACCCGCCGGCGACATGGCATGCGCGGCATCGCCAATGCACAACAGGTTCGTACGCCACCACGTCTCGAGCCGATCCACCCGCACATCGAGTTGGCTGGTGTCATCCCAGGAGTGCAAATCGTCAACGTGTTCGCGGAACTTCGGCTGCGCGGACACCAGCCGCTGTTTGAACGCCTCCAGCGAGCCGTCTCGCGGGTTCTGCCCCTTCGGCATGACATGCGCGACCTGCCAGTAGTCGCCGCGGTAGATCATGGCCAGCATCAAGCCCTTACGGATTAATCCGTAGAGCTCTTGAGGGTCGCCCGGACGCCACTTCAGCCGGAACCACAAGACGTCTATCGGAGAGGCCGCGCTGGCGATCTCCAGACCCGCCGCGGCGCGCACCGCCGATGCGCGCCCGTCGGCGCCGACAACCAGCTCGGCATTCACCTCCAGCTCCGGGGTGCGCACGCCGACGACCCGATCGCCGTAGAAGATCAGGTCTTTGACCTCCGCGTTGCGGATCAGGGTGAATTCCGGGTAGGCACTTGCCTTTTCAGCGAGAAAGTCCAGGAAGTCCCATTGTGGCATCAACGCGATGAAGGGTTGTTTGAAGCCGAGCCATTTGAGTGCGCTGAAGTTACCGAAAGTGCGAAGGGAGCCGTCGGTGTCGAAGGCGACTCGCGTGATTTTGGTGTGCGGTAACCGCAGGAGCTCATCGATGAATCCCAGCTCGTCCATGATCCGCAAGGTGGTCGGATGCACGGTGTCGCCGCGGAAGTCGCGCAAAAAGTCATTGTGCTTTTCGAGGACAACAACCTGTATTCCGGCGCGGGCCAGCAGCAGAGCATGGACCAGGCCCGCGGGACCGCCGCCGGCAACACAGACCTGGGTTCGCAGAACTCGGGTCACAAGCGCCGCTCCTCCGCATCGCTTCGCTCTGCATCGTCGCCGGCGCGGGTCACGGCCCGACACTACCCGGGGTCAGCCGGCCCGCTAAAGGTACCGACGGACCGGTCAACCGGATGCGGGCACCTTGCGCTGAGCGCGCAGCGCCTGGATCTCGCGCTCGAAATCGTCTGCAGAAGAAAAGGACCGGTACACCGAGGCGAACCGCAGATAAGCCACCTCATCGAGTTCTCGCAGCGGACCGAGGATCGCAAGCCCGACCTCGTGACTGGGGACTTCTGGTGACCCGCTGGCCCGCACGGCGTCTTCGACCTGCTGGGCGAGCAGGTTGAGCGCATCGTCGTCGACCTGGCGACCCTGGCAGGCCCGCCGCACACCGCTGATCACTTTCTCGCGGCTGAAGGGTTCGGTGACACCGCTGCGCTTGACGACGGCTAGCACCGCGGTCTCCACGGTGGTGAATCGCCGTCCGCACTCCGGACATGACCTTCGGCGGCGAATGGCCTGACCCTCGTCGGTCTCCCGAGAGTCGACCACCCGGGAATCAGGGTGGCGACAGAACGGACAGTGCATGACCGCTCCTTCGCCGCGCCGACAACGGGATGTCTGAGACCACCCCGAGCGTACCTGCGGACTCCCCGCAGACCTAGCGTCACCGGAGGTCGCGCGCGGTATCCGCGCCCGTCACGGTGGTTGTCGACGAGCATTGGGCCATCCGGGTTTCGGCGGCGCACGGCGAGGCCGTCAGCCCACCGGCGCGATCAGCGTCTGACCGGCGGTGACCGTCGCGGAGTCGAGTTCGTTGAGTTCGCGGATGCGCGCGGCGACCTGACCGATCGGTGCATCGGGTGCGACGCGGGCTGCCAAATGCTGCAGAGTCTCCCCCGGCTCGACCCGCACCACGGCGAGCCGGTCGGGCATCTGCGCGGCCGCCTGCTCGGCACCGCCATGCAGCATGCCACCAAAGTGCGCCACCAGCCCGAGCCACACGGTGATCAGCGCGGCGAGCAGGGCCAGCGCCACCGTGGTCGTCGGCGTGATCGGACGTGGCCGATGCGGCGCCGTCGACATCAACACGCCGGTGCCGCGATAGCGCGGGCGCGCAGCGACGGGTCGGGACGGGTGTGGACCGCGGGCGCCGGGCCGGCCGCGGCGGTCTGCCGGACGCACCTGGACCGGCCGGCAACGGATCGGGGCGCTCGGCGCGATCATCTCGATGGGCATCATGTGCGTTCCTCCAGTCGGCTCGTGTCGATCACTTGTTCGAAGCCTAATCGATAATGTGTTCGAATTCCGAACATGTGATCGAACTGTTGCACACGCAGCAGACCATAAGACACCCCACCGACAACTTTTCCCAGCCGCAACAGGGGCAACATCGGGACACGCCTCGAACACATGTTTGATATCGCGGCCGGATGCCGCTACATTCGTCCGTATGAGCGACAGCGATAGGCCGGACGGCGACCCTGACCGCAGTGCCCGACCTGCAGATTCAGGGCTCACCCACCGGCAGCGCACGATTCTGGATGTCATCCGTGCTTCGGTCACCAGTCGCGGATATCCGCCAAGCATCCGGGAAATCGGGGATGCGGTGGGTCTGACATCGACGTCCTCGGTGGCTCACCAGTTGCGCATGCTCGAGCGCAAGGGCTATCTCCGCCGCGACCCCAACCGCCCACGCGCTGTCGACGTTCGCGGCGCCGAGGACATGGCGAGGCCGCCGGTTCTGACCGACGTGTCGGGTTCGGACGCGCTGCCCGAACCCACCTTCGTTCCCGTTCTGGGACGCATCGCGGCGGGCGGTCCGATCCTGGCCGAGGAGGCCGTCGAAGACGTCTTTCCGCTGCCGCGCGAACTCGTCGGCGAGGGTGCGCTGTTCTTGCTCAAGGTGGTCGGTGACTCGATGGTCGACGCCGCGATTTGCGACGGCGACTGGGTCGTGGTCCGCCAACAGAACGTCGCCGACAACGGTGACATCGTGGCGGCGATGATCGACGGCGAGGCCACCGTCAAGACGTTCAAGCGGACCGGTGGCCAAGTTTGGCTGATGCCACACAATCCGGCCTTCGACCCCATCCCGGGCAACGACGCCGCCGTGCTCGGGAAAGTCGTCACGGTGATCCGCAAGATCTGACGTCCGGGTGGCTAGCCGGCCCTGGTGAACCCGTTGGCTTGCGCGATTTCTTCGGTGGCGAACCACAATTCGGCCATGGTGTCCTCGTAAAGCTCGCTGTCGGGCATGTAGTAAAGCCCGAAGCTGGCGTTGGCCTTGACCGGGTATCCGTCGGGCACCTCGTACGGATCATCCATCGGAAGGTGAATCGCCAACTGGCCGGATGCAATTGGCGCAGCCGCGGCTAAGTGAGCGGTGTCTGCTTCGGCGTCGGTGGCTGCATGTCGCCCGCCTCGAACTTCGCTCGCTGTTGGAATCCGCGTCGGAGCGGTGTCGACTGAGTCGGGATCTTCGTCGAAGTGTTCTTCGTCGAAGTGGCCTTCGTCCGAGTGCTCATCGAAGTGCTCGTCGAAATGCTCATCCAGGTGCTCGTCCAAGTCGTCGTGCAACTCGGAAAACTCGGCATGATCTTCGACGTCCTCGGACAGCGGTTCGCCGACCAAGTCGGCACGCCCAGGAGCCATCCAGTCGCTGGCCGATTGGCTGGGCAGTCGCACGGTCCGCGGGCGCAACGCCGCGCGATAGCCGTCGTCGGACAAGCTTGACGACGCGAGATCGCGATCGGCCTCCGGCGACCACCGTGACACCGACTCCGTCACCGCTTCGTAGCCGGCCTCGTCACCACGGCCAGGCTCGGCGGCCTCGGTCTTACGTCCGGCTGTGCGGCGTACACGCCCTCGTACGGCTACCAACGTCGCCACCCCAACCAACAGCAGCGCCGCAGCGACGCCGGCCGGCAACAACCACCGACGCCAGCTCACCGCGCTCAGTCCGCCACCGCTCGACGACGAACCGGCCGGCATCTTCTGCCCCGGCACCTGTAGGCCGGACAGTGACGACGCCAAGTTCGCCGGCTCGGTGCTGAACGTGTTCTTCGCCTGATTCCAGGCGATCTGGCCACCGATGAACTTCTGCGTGAGCACGTCCTTGTTGGCCCTCTGCTCGCCCACCGGCGCGCCCAGCTTGCCGGTCGCTCCCCCGAGTTTGTCCCACCCGGCCTTAATAGCGCCGCGGATCACGAACGCGCCGTGGTTGGGGGTAAAGAAGATCACCGGCTTGTCCGCGGCCGCGAACGGGACGATCCGGCTAGCCGGTTTGATACCGCCGTCCGCTTCGTTGGCGATCGGGAAACCAAGACTGCCGCCCGGTCCACCCAGACCCTCGTATTTGCCCAGAATGTCGGTCTCGACGGCGTTGGCCCCGGTCGCGGGGCTGAAGAAGACCTTGCCGCCGGCGAAGTCCTGTACCAGCCCGTCGCCACCCACCGGAGAGGGGTCGCCTTGTTTGGCACCCAGCGGGCCGGAAGGACCGCCCGCCGCGCGCCACGCCATGTTGATGGCTGCGGTCGGATCGATGGGTACTTGCAGGTCGGTGAGCTTGCTCGCCAGATCGGGCGGGACGGTGGTGAAGGCTTTGGTCAGCCGGTCCCACGACACCCGGCCACCGCTGAAGGCCTGGGTGGCCAGTTCCCCGTCGTAGGTTTCGTCGCCGACCGGCACGCCGAGCGCGCCACCGGAGCTACCAAGTTTGTCCCAAGCGGCGTTGATCGCCCCGCGCACGACG
>DASQSQ010000062.1:0-6932 GCA_035642315.1 Mycobacterium sp. | reverse complement strand
TGAGCGCGGTTGCCGGGACGCTCGACGGTTTCGAGCTTGCCGACCTGGATCTGCGGGAACGCCGCGAGGGAGATGTGTTGGGCCGCAGCCAGTCCGGCCGTGCGATCACGCTGCGGCTGCTGTCGCTGATCGATCACCGGGATGTCATCGAGGCGGCTCGCGACTTCTGCGAACAGGCCTACGGAGATCGAGCCGCGCATCCTGGATTGGCGCTACTGGCAGCACCTTTCACCGGCAATGAACGCATCGAATATCTGGGCAAGTCGTGACCGCCGGCGACGATGCACAGCAAAGCGATGCTGAGGAGCGGCGCATATGACGCGCAAGACGCTGTTGTGGTTGTCGGCGATCGCGATGCTCGCGGTGCTGGTCGCCTATCAGGTGGTGACGACCTCGGCGGGAGACCGCGCCCGGGAGTTCGCCGCGGGCGCCGACGTTCCGACCGTAGTGCCCGGTGCCGACGTGCTCAGCGGAATCGTGTTGGTGCCGACCAGGATCCACCGTTACGACTATCGCCGCGCGGCGTTCGGCGACGCCTGGACCGACGACACCGACGCGCCCGGCGGCCACAACGACTGCGATACCCGCGACGACATTCTCAACCGCGACCTGGTCGACAAGACGTATGTGTCGATCAAGCGCTGCCCCAACGCCGTTGAGACCGGCACTTTGCATGACCCGTACACCAACGCCACCATCACCTTTCACCGCGGCGCCGGGATCGGGGCGTCGGTGGAGATCGACCACATCGTGCCGCTGGCGCTGGCGTGGGACATGGGCGCCTACGACTGGCCGATCTCCGAGCGAGTGCGCTTTGCTAACGACCCGGCCAACTTGCTGGCGGTATCCGGTAAGGCAAACGAGGACAAAGGCGATGCCCAACCGGCGCTATGGATGCCGCCCAACAACGGGTTCTGGTGCCAGTACGCCATGCAATACATCGCGGTGTCGCGGGGGTATGCGCTTCCCGTGGACCAGGCTTCCGCGGGCGCCCTGCGTAAGGCCGCAGCCACCTGCCCGGTCGGGCAGCCGGGCCCTGGCTGATTGCCGGACTCCTCAGCATCGCGCTGCGCGCTCTGCATCGTCGCCCGGCTAGGTGCCGCTGTAGGTCAGCGGATCCTCACGCACCCGCGTGCCGTCATGCAGCCCGTTGAGTGTGTCCATGTGTTCGGCGGCCAACTCGAAATCGAAGACGTCGATGTTTTCGGCGATACGCTCGGGTTTGGCCGACCGCGGAATCACCACATTGCCCAGCTGCAGGCTCCACCGGATCAGCACCTGCGCGGGAGTGCGACTGTATTCGGCGGCGACAGACGCCACCGTCGGGTTATCCAGCAATCTGCCGACGGCCAACGGGCTGTAGGCCTCGGTGACCACGTTGTGCGCAGCGTTGGCTGCGCGCAGCTCGGCCTGGTTGAGCAGCGGGTGCAGCTCGATCTGGTTGACCGCGGGGGTGACGAAGGTCAGGTCGATGACCGTCTGCAGGTTCTCCTCGGTGAAGTTGCATACGCCGATCGAGCGCGCCAGACCGTCGCCGCGTAACTGGATCAGGCCGCCGAAGCTGTCCACGTACTCGCCCAATTGTGGTGCCGGCCAATGGATCAGGTAGAGGTCCACGTAGTCCAGACCGAGCCGCTCCAGGCTGGCCCTGCCGGCGCTCTGGGCGGAGGCGAAACCCTGATCGGCGTTGGCCAACTTGGTGCTGACGAATAGCTCCGCGCGAGAAATCCCGGACGCGGCGATAGCGCGGCCGACGGCGGCTTCATTGCCGTATACCGCGGCGGTATCGATCAGCCGATACCCGATTTCGAGTGCCGCCGAGACTGCGCGCTCGGTCTCTTCGTCCGACAATTCGGCGACACCGAGGCCAAGCGCCGGAATGGTGTTCTCGTCATTGAGTGCTATGGAAGGGACCGAGGCGCCCGACTCGCCGGTCAACGTCATTCACCTGCCTGTGAAGTCGAAGGTTCGTGGATCAGGACCAAGTCGGTTGCCGTCGTCGAGCGAAGAGATCGACGCCATGTCCTCATTGCTGAGTTCGAAATCGAACACGTCGAAGTTGCTCGCAATCCGCTGAGGGTTCACCGACTTGGGGATGACGATATTACCGAGCTGAATATGCCACCGAATCAGAACCTGGGCGGGTGTTCGGCCGCAGCTTTCGGCGATCCCGGTAATGGTCGGATGGGCCAGCAACGTTCCCTGCCCGAGAGGCCCCCACGCCTCGGTCGCGATGCCCAGGCGGGCGTGAGTCTCCAGCAATTTGGTTTGCGGCAGCCGCGGATGCAGCTCGACCTGATTGACGGCGGGAACAATCCCGGTGGCGTCGATGAGGACACCGAGGTGCTCGGGTTCGAAATTGCTGACCCCGATCGACCGGATGCGGCCCTGATCGCGCAGGTGAGCGAACGCCTTGAAGGTGTCGACGAACTTGTTCGCCTGGGGCAGCGGCCAGTGCACCAGGTACAGGTCCAGATAGTCGATGTGCAGCCGCTTCATGCTGGCGTCGAATGCCGTCAGCGTGCTGTCGTAACCCTGGTCGGCGTTCCACAGCTTGGTCACCAAGTAGAGTTCGTCTCTGGGCACGCCGGACTCGGCGACAGCGCGGCCGGTCTCGCGTTCGTTTTGGTACATCGCCGCGGTGTCGATATGGCGGTAGCCGGCGCGCAGCGCGGTGCCCACCGCCTGCTCGGTGTCCGCGGGCGGAATCTTGAATACGCCGAATCCGACGGCGGGAATGCAATTACCGTCGTTCAGGGGGACCAGGGGAGCAGTCATGACACGAAGTCTGCCAGGCGCGCCGGACCTGCAGGCCAAAGCGCTACGGGCGCCCGGGGGCTGGGCCGGTCGGCTGCAGAGCGTAGCCACCAACGTCGGTTTCAAGGTCCTTCCCTGGGTCCCGACGCGCGCCAAGCGGCTGCTGGCCGGGGGACGCTCGGTGACGATCGACGGCAATACGCTTGATCCGACGTTGCAGCTGATGCTGTCCGGGCAGCGAGCTGTCGGCATCAACGGCTTGGCGGTCGAACGGGACCCAGCGGCCTCCCGAGCACAGGCGCGCGAGATGACTCGAGCGTTCGGTGGCCCGCAGATCCACGTCGCGGTGACTGACATGTCGATTCCCGGACCGGCCGGCGCGATCGCAGCTCGGCACTACCGCCCGGCGGCCGCCGAGCCGACACCGTTGCTGGTCTTCTACCATGGCGGCGGCTGGACGATCGGCGACCTGGACACCCACGATGCGATATGCCGGCTGACCTGCCGTGACGCCGAAGTCCACGTGCTATCAATCGATTACCGGCTGGCGCCTGAGCACCCCGCGCCCGCTGCGGTCGACGACGCGTACGCGGCGTTTCGGTGGGCGTACGAACACGCCGGCGATCTCGGGGCGATCCCCGGCAAGATTGCCGTCGGCGGAGACAGTGCCGGCGGCAACCTGGCGGCCGTGGTTTCGCAGCTGGCACGCGACGAAGGTGGCCCCACCCCGGTGCTGCAATGGCTGATCTACCCGCGGACCGACTGCACCGCGCAGACCCGGTCGCAGTCCTTGTTCGCCGACGGTTTCGTGCTGACCAAGCACGATATCGAATGGTTTGACGCCCAATACCTGGGTGATTCGGGCGTCGAGCCGACGGATCCGCGGGTGTCACCGCTGCTGGCCGAAAGCCTGTCGGGACTTCCGCCCGCGCTGATTGCGGTCGCGGGTTTCGACCCGCTGCGCGACGAGGGCGAGCGATATGCGGCGGCCCTGCTGGCGGGCGGGACCCCCGTCGACCTGCGCTCGATGCGGTCACTGACCCACGCCTTCGCCAACCTGTTCCAACTCGGCGGCGGGAGTGAGGTGGCAACCACCGAGTTGGTCTCGGCGTTGCGCGCTCACCTCAGTCGCGTCTGAGCTCGACTACCGACCTTCGTTGTCGCCGAACTGACCTGGCAATAGCGACGGTAGGCTAGGTTGCTATCGCCGGCCGCGCCGCGGTCGGACCAGCGAAGCCGACTATCCGGAGGGTGAAAAAGCCCGTGGCCGCCAAAGCCGACAAATCGAAACGCCCAGCCAGCTACGACCTGAACGCCGCCGGGCGCCGACGCGACCTGTTGGTCAGGATCGGGCTCACCGCGATCGTGGTGCTGTTCGCCGTCGTGCTGGTCGGCTACATCGTGATCTCGCACGACAAGAAGACCGCCGCTAGTGCCGCGCGGTCGGTGCGGGTGACGTCGAGCAAGCTGGTCACCCAAGACGGCAAACCCAAGGCGGTCCTGACGTTCTACGAGGACTTCCTCTGCCCGGCCTGCGGGAACTTCGAGCGCGGCTTCGGACCCACGGTGTCGAACCTGATCGACACCGGCGCCATCGCCGCCGACTACTACATGGTGGGGCTGCTCAGCAGACCGCAGAACGACGATTACTCATCGCGGGCCGGTAATGCGGCCTATTGCGTCGCCGACGAGTCGGTCGACGCGTTTCGCCGATTCCACACCGCGTTGTACACCAAGGAAATCCAACCGTCCGAGACCGGCACCACGTTTCCGAACAACGCGAAGCTGATCGAGCTTGCCCGCGAGGCAGGCGTCGTGGGCAAGGTTCCGGACTGCGTCAACGCCGGCAAGTACATCAAAATGGTCGACGGCTTGGCCACGTCAGCGGGCATTCACGCCACGCCGACGGTCCGCATCAACGGCCAGGACTACCAGTGGTCGACGCCGGATGCGTTGGTGGCCAAGATCAAAGAGATCGTCGGGGATGTCCCGGGCCTCGACACGGCTGCGACCCCCGCGGCGTCGTGACCGTCGCGGCGTCAGCGCAAACTGGCGAGCCGGTTGAGGATTCGGCTTCCCCGTCCCGGCGTGCAGCGACGGTGCCGCCGGCGAGCGCGTGGTGGGTGCTGATCGCCGGGGTGATCGGGCTGATCGCGTCGACCACGCTGACGGTGGAGAAGATCGAGCTTCTGCTCAACTCGTCGTACGTCCCGTCGTGCAACATCAACCCGATCGTGTCGTGTGGTTCGGTGATGGCAACGCCACAAGCCTCGGCGCTGGGTTTCCCCAACTCGCTCATCGGCATCGCCGCGTTCACCGTCATCACAGTTACCGGCGTGTTGGCTGTAGCGAAAGTGCCTCTGCCGCGATGGTATTGGATCGGAATAGCTGCGGGGACACTGGCCGGGGCCGGGTTCGTGCACTGGCTGATCTTTCAAAGTCTCTACCGGATCGGGGCCCTGTGCCCGTACTGCATCGTGGTGTGGGTGGCCACCATGTCGCTGTTGGTGGTAGTCAGCACGGTCGCCTTCCGGCCGGCTGGCGACGGCCCCGACAGCGTGGTGATGCGCGAGCTCTACCGTTGGCGTTGGTCGATTGCCGCGCTGTGGTTCACCGCGGTCTTTCTGCTGATCCTGGTCCGGTTCTGGGACTACTGGTCGACGCTTCTGTAATCAGTCAAAGTGAAGGGCGCGCAGTGATTTCGAAGGTTTTGGTAGCCAATCGTGGCGAGATCGCGATTCGCGCGTTTCGGGCTGCCTACGAGCTCGGTATCGGCACCGTCGCTGTCTACCCCTACGAAGACCGCAACTCGCTGCATCGGCTGAAAGCTGATGAGTCGTACCAGATCGGTGAGGTGGGCCACCCGGTGCGGGCCTATCTCTCGGTCGGCGAAATCGTCGACACGGCACGCCGCGCCGGCGCCAACGCGGTTTACCCGGGCTACGGGTTCTTGTCGGAGAACCCCGACCTGGCGGCCCAGTGCGCGAAGGCGGGTATCACGTTCGTCGGCCCGAGCGCCAAAGTACTTGCGCTGACCGGCAATAAGTCGCGCGCGGTGGCGGCGGCGCGTGAAGCCGGTCTGCCCGTCCTCACCTCGTCTGCGCCGTCCGCATCCGTCGACGAGCTGGTGTCCGCGGCGGCGGACATGCAATTTCCGTTGTTCGTCAAGGCGGTTGCCGGGGGCGGGGGCCGCGGGATGCGACGGGTCAGCGAGGCCGACGCGCTGCCCGAAGCCATCGAGGCAGCGAGCCGAGAGGCTGAGTCGGCGTTCGGGGATCCGACGGTTTATCTCGAGCAGGCGGTGATCAACCCGCGCCACATCGAGGTGCAGATCCTGGCCGACACGCACGGCAACGTGATTCATCTCTACGAGCGGGACTGCAGTGTGCAGCGGCGCCACCAGAAAGTCGTCGAGCTGGCACCCGCGCCGAACCTGCCCGAGGAGTTGCGGGCCAAAATCTGCGCCGACGCGGTAGCCTTCGCCCGCCACATCGGCTACAGCTGCGCGGGCACGGTGGAATTCCTGCTCGACGAGCGTGGGCATTACGTCTTCATCGAGATGAATCCGCGGATCCAGGTCGAGCACACCGTCACCGAGGAGATCACCGACGTCGACTTGGTCTCCAGCCAGCTGCGCATCGCGGGGGGAGAGACCCTCGAGGATTTGGGCTTGCAGCAAGAGACCATTCGGCCGCACGGCGCGGCGCTGCAATGCCGGATCACCACCGAAGATCCGGCCAACGGCTTCCGGCCGGACACCGGACGAATCAGCGCCTACCGTAGCCCGGGCGGGGCGGGCATCCGGCTGGACGGCGGCACCAACCTGGGCGCGGAGATCAGCGCGCACTTCGATTCCATGCTCGTCAAGCTGACCTGCCGGGGCCGCGACTTTCCCGTCGCGGTGAACCGCGCGCGCCGCGCGATCGCCGAGTTCCGAATCCGCGGCGTGTCGACGAATATCCCGTTCCTGCAAGCGGTTTTGGATGACCCGGACTTCCAGGCCGGTCGCATCACCACGTCGTTCATCGACGAGCGCCCGCAGCTGCTGACGGCGCGGTCATCGGCCGACCGCGGCACCAAGATCCTCAACTATCTGGCCGATGTGACCGTCAACAAGCCGCACGGCACCCGGCCGTCGAAGGTCTACCCGCAGGACAAGCTGCCCGACATCGATC
>DASQSQ010000061.1:0-6648 GCA_035642315.1 Mycobacterium sp. | reverse complement strand
CTTCACCTTCGATCCCGCCTCCAAGAACCGGATCACGTGGCCCTTCTTGGTCTCATAGTCGTGATCGTCGATCTTGGGGCGCAATTTTTGTTCTTTGACGACGGTCTGCTGCTGGTTCTTGCGAGACTCGCGCGCCTTTTGCGCCGCCTCATACTTGAATTTGCCGTAGTCCATGATCTTGCAGACCGGTGGTCTGGCGTCCGGCGCAACTTCGACAAGGTCGAGATCGGCATCCGCGGCGACGCGGAGAGCATCTTCGATACGCACGATGCCTACCTGCTCCCCTCCCGGGCCGATCAAACGGACTTCAGGTACGCGGATGCGCTCGTTGACGCGGGTCTCAGTGCTGATGGGGCCTCCTGGGCTAAGTGTTTTTCCTATCGCACCGTCGCCTGATCCGTCCGGATTCAGCGGTGGAAACACCACGCCATCAGCAAAAAAGCCCTGCGTAAGCAGGGCCCGGTGCCGACCGGTCACGGCCAAAGCCGCCTGCGTGCCGCAGAACCAGCACAGCTCGTGTGCCGGTGACCGGACCGCTGAGCCTGGAATACGATTTCGTGGCCAACGGTGGGAGTGGGGACTCCACTTGCTGTCTCTGGACTTCACCGGAGACGGTCGCGCAGGACAGTCTAGCAGTCAGGACGCGTTAATCGGCCCCCGAGCGCCGCCGCGGGGCCGACACGTGCGATTACGTGCCTGCCGGGCATAGGCATTCCATAGCTTTACCGAATATCCTCGCGGTCTGTGACCCTCACTGCGTCCCGTCCGCGGAGCCGCGCGCGTTCCCGGCTCCGCTGGGTGCCCGCGGCCGCTGGGTGGACCGTCGGCGTCATCGCCACGCTGTCACTGATCGCCAGCGTGTCGCCGGTGATCCGCTGGGTCATCAAGGTGCCACGCGAATTCATCAACGACTACCTGTTCAACTTCCCGGACACCAGTTTCGCGTGGTCGTTCGTATTGGCCTTGTTGGCTGGCGCGCTCACCGCGCGCAAGCGCATCGCCTGGTGGCTGCTGGTCCTCAACCTGGTGCTGGCCGCCGGGTTGAACGTCGGCGGTCTGACCGCGGATCACATCACCCCGCTGAACAGGCTCGGCGAGACGCTCGGGCTCGGTTTCCACCTGGCCGCGCTGGTCGTGCTGGTCTTTGCCTACCGGGAATTCTGGGCCAAGGTCCGCTCGGGTGCGCTCTTCAAGGCGGCCGCAGTGCTGGTCACCGGCTGGGCGATCGGGATCGCGTTGTCCTGGGGACTGGTCGAGATGTTTCCCCGCACGCTGGTTGAGGACGACCGGCTGTTCTACGTGGTGAACCGCGTGGTCGGATTCGCCGTCGTCGACCCGAGCTCGTTTTCCGGCCGGCCGCACGTCTTCCTCAACGCACTCTTCGGACTTTTCAGCGCGATGGCGCTGATCGCCGCGGCGATCGTGCTGTTCCAATCACAGCGCGCCGACAACGCGCTCACCGGCGAGGACGAATCCGCCATCCGCGGGCTGCTCGAGTTGTACGGCAAGAACGACTCGCTGGGTTACTTCGCCACCCGCAGGGACAAGTCGGTGATTTTCGCGCCGAGCGGTCGCGCCGCGATCACCTACCGCGTCGAGGTCGGCGTCTGTCTGGCCAGCGGAGACCCGATCGGCGATCCACGGGCATGGCCGCAGGCCATCGAAGCCTGGTTGGCGCTGTGCCAGACCTACGGCTGGGCGCCCGGCAATATGGGTGCCAGTTCGGCGGGGGCTAAAGCGTTTCGCGAGGCGGGCCTCAACGCGCTGGAGCTGGGCGACGAGGCGATTCTGTACACCGCCGATTTCAGGCTTTCCGGCCGAGAGATGCGTGGGGTGCGTCAGGCCGTGACCCGGGCGCGCCGCGCCGACCTGTCGGTACGCATTCGCCGGCACCACGACCTCGAGGCTGCCGAGATGTCACAGGTGCTCGCGCGGGCAGATACGTGGCGGGACACCGAATCCGAGCGCGGTTTCTCGATGGCGCTGGGCCGGCTCGGCGACCCCGCCGACGGCGACTGCCTCCTCGTCGAAGCTGTCAAACCGGATGACACCGTGATCGCGATGCTTTCGCTGGTGCCGTGGGGCCCCAACGGCGTTTCGCTTGATCTCATGCGTCGGTCGCCGGAGTCCCCCAACGGAACCATCGAGCTGATGGTCAGCGAGCTCGCTCTGCACGCTGAGCGCATCGGCGTCAGCCGTATTTCGCTGAACTTCGCGATGTTCCGGTCGGCGTTTGAGCAGGGCGCCCAGTTGGGCGCCGGACCCGTGGCGCGATTGTGGCGCGGATTTTTGGTGTTCTTCTCTCGCTGGTGGCAGTTGGAGACGCTGTACCGCTCGAACATGAAGTACCAGCCCGACTGGGTGCCCCGGTACGCCTGCTACGAAGACGCCCGGCTGATTCCCCGCGTTGGCGTTGCCTCGGTGATCGCGGAGGGCTTCCTGGTGCTGCCGTTCACCCGGCGCCACGAGGAGCACACCGGTCACCACTCGGCCGTGCCGGCGACACTGCTGGCGACTGGGCTGTTGCACCACGACGGGTCGGCTCCGGACGTCGCCGCGTTGCAGCAGACTGACCTCGCGGACGGTGAAGACGGTGACCGCCGGCTGCCAGAGCAGATGCGCGTCCGGCTGTCCAAGCTGAAGAAGCTGCAGGACAGTGGCATTGACGCCTACCCGGTGGGTCAGGCGCCGAGCCACACCATCGCCCACGCGCTAGCCGGCGACGAGGACCAGGCGACGATCTCGGTGTCGGGACGCGTGCTGCGGATCCGGGACTTCGGCGGTGTGCTGTTCGCCCAGCTGCGCGACTGGTCCGCGGAAGTGCAACTACTGCTTGAGAATTCGATTCTCGAACACGGGCGAACCACCGATTTCACCAAGGCGATCGATCTTGGCGACCTGGTCGAAGTGACTGGGCAGATGGGATACAGCAAGACGGGCACCCAGTCACTGATCGTTCGCAGGTGGCGACTCATCGGCAAGTGTCTGCGACCGCTGCCCAACAAATGGAAGGGTCTCACCGATCCCGAAGCGCGCGTGCGCAGCCGCTATGTCGACCTGGCGGTCAACGCCGAATCGCGCGAGCTGATCGCGACTCGCAGTCGCGTGCTACGCGTTATCCGAGAGACCTTGAACGCCAAGGGTTTTCTGGAAGTCGAAACCCCGATCCTGCAGAAAATCCACGGCGGTGCCACCGCCCGCCCGTTCAGCACCCACATCAACAGTTATGACCTCGACCTGTACCTGCGGATTGCGCCCGAGCTGTATCTGAAGCGGTTATGCGTCGGCGGAGTGGAGCGGGTATACGAACTCGGCCGGGCTTTCCGCAACGAGGGTGTCGACTTCAGCCACAACCCGGAATTCACTCTGCTGGAGGCATATCAGGCGCACGCCGACTACACCGACTGGATCGACGGCTGCCGGGAGTTGATCCAAAACGCCGCCGAGGCCGCGAACGGCGCGCAGGTGGTGATGCGGCCCCGCCCGGGCGCCGCCGACGGCAGCGTCGAAGCGGTTGACATCTCCGGTCTGTGGCCGGTCAAGACGGTGCACGATGCGGTGTCCGAGGCGCTCGGTGAGCACATCGACGCCAACACCAGCCTGGCCAAGCTGCGCAAGCTGTCCGAAGCCGCTCATATCCCCTACCTCGCGCGGTGGGATGCCGGCGCGGTGGTGCTGGAGCTCTACGAGCAGCTGGTCGAGGATCGCACCGAGCAACCGACCTTCTACACCGACTTTCCCTTGTCGGTGTCGCCGCTGACCCGACCGCACCGCAGCAAGCCCGGCATTGCCGAGCGCTGGGATCTGGTGGCGTGGGGCGTCGAGCTGGGCACCGCCTACAGCGAGCTCACCGACCCAGTGGAGCAACGGCGCCGCCTGCAGGAGCAGTCCCTGCTGGCCGCCGGCGGCGATCCCGAAGCGATGGAGCTCGACGAGGACTTTTTGCAGGCGATGGAATACGCGATGCCGCCCACCGGGGGTCTGGGAATGGGCGTCGACCGCGTGGTCATGCTCATCACGGGCCGCAGCATTCGGGAAACACTGCCTTTCCCGCTGGCGAAGCCGCGGTAACGGCACCGCGCAACGCACCGAATACCGGTTGTGCATCCGATCGGTGAAACTCGTGCTCAAAGTGCGCAAATAAGACCACAATGGACTACGTGACGGGTTCAACGACGAACCTAGCTTTTCCGGTGCTCGCAGAGCACCACATCTCATTGATGCATGGCTGGATCCCTGGGACGGTCCAGGCCGTCAGCGTCACCGTGCTGCTGCTGGCGGTCGGATGGCGGTCACGTCGGTGGCGGCTGCTGTGGCTGCCCGCGGCGGCGGCCGTCGGAGCCGGGGTGGCTGCGTGCGCTCACTGGTACATCACTGCCGGCGGTCTTGCCGACGACCCCGCGCCGCACCTGTTGTGGTGGTGGATCGCCTCCAGTGGCGCGGCCGCAATGATCTTGATGTTGGGCTGGCCTGGCGCAGCCTGGTGGCGGCGAGCTGCGTCGCTGCTGGCGGTGCCGCTATGTCTGCTCAGCACGGCACTGGTGCTCAACCTGTGGGTCGGCTACTTCCCCACCGTGCAGACCGCCTGGAATCAGCTCACCGCCGGTCCGCTGCCCGACCAGACGGACCTGGCGAGCGTCAACGCCATGGCCGCCACGGGCATCCGGCCCCAACACGGCAGCCTGGTCCCGGTGACAATCCCCGACGACTCGTCGCACTTCAAGCATCGCGGTGAACTCGTCTACCTGCCGCCGGCGTGGTTTGCCAGTAGTCCGCCACCGCAGCTGCCGACGGTGATGATGATCGGCGGCGAATTCAACACGCCCGCCGACTGGGCGCGAGCCGGCAATGCGGTGAAGACAATCGACGAGCTGGCGGCCGCGCACGACGGCAACGCCCCGGTGTTCGTCTTCGTGGACTCCGGTGGAGCGTTCAACAACGACACCGAATGCGTCAACGGGAAGCGCGGAAACGCTGCCGACCATCTGACCAAAGACGTCGTGCCCTACATGGCCTCGAGTTTCGGGGTCAGCTCCGACCCGTCGCGGTGGGGCATCGTCGGCTGGTCCATGGGTGGAACCTGCGCGGTGGATCTCACGGTCATGCACCCCGACCTGTTCAGCTCATTTGTCGACATCGCCGGCAACATGGGCCCGGATGCCGGTACCAAGGCGCAAACCATCTCTCGGCTGTTCGGCGGCAGCACCGACGCATGGGACGAGTTCGACCCGGCAACGGTCATCCGCAGGCATGGTCGCTACGACGGCGTATTCGGCTGGTTCGCTATTTCGTCGAACAACGCACCGAAGCGCTACCACAGTCTGTCGGTGGAAACCGACGCTGGCGCGGTTGGGTTGGGCGGTTTGGACAACATCCGCTACCCGGACGACCAGACCGCCGCCGCCGACCGGCTGTGCACACTGGGCCGGGCCAACGGCATCGACTGCGCGATCGTCGCGCAGCCCGGCAAACATGACTGGCCGTTCGCGAGCAGGGCTTTCGCTGCGGCGCTGCCGTGGCTGGCCGGCGAGCTCGAGACTCCCGAGGTGCCATTGATCGCGCTGCCGTCCGCTCCGCGAGCGCCGATGTCGACGCCGGGTCCGCGCACCGAGGCCGTCGGCAGGTAAAAGCGGGTAACGTCGAACCATGCCCGACGAGCCGACGAGTTCCGCTGCCGAGTCCGACGCCGACCCCGGCTACACGAATTCCGGCATTCCGACGTTCGAGTCCGTCCGCGACAAGATCGAGACGCGGTACGAAACATCAATCGGCGCAGCCGAACTGGACGCGGAGAGCCCCGAGGGCCGAGACGTCGAGGAGCAGTACGAGAAGCGACAGCAAGCGGCGGCCGACCGGCTGGCCCAAATCCGCAAATCGATGCACGACGGCAGTTAAGCGCTGACCTTTCGCCGCCGGTTCGAACGCCGCGGCGCACCCGTCGATATCCCAGTGCCGCTGAGTGTTTCGGCGAGGAACTTGCCGGTGTAGCTCTCCGGCACCGCCGCGATGTCCTCCGGCGTGCCCTCGGCGACGATGGTCCCGCCTTCGGCACCGCCCTCCGGCCCCATGTCGATGATCCAGTCCGACGTCTTGATCACGTCCAAGTTGTGTTCGATGACGATCACCGTATTGCCTTTGTCAACAAGGCCGTTGATGACGTCAAGCAACTTTCGGATGTCGTCGAAATGCAAGCCGGTGGTGGGTTCGTCGAGGATGTATACAGTGCGCCCGGTGGAGCGCTTCTGTAACTCAGAAGCCAGCTTGACCCGCTGCGCCTCACCGCCGGACAGCGTGGGGGCCGGCTGACCGAGCCGCACGTAACCCAGGCCGACGTCGACCAGAGTCTGCAGATAGCGGTGGATGCCGGTGATCGGCGCAAAGAACTCCGCGGCCTCTTCGATCGACATGTCCAAGACCTCGGAGATGGTCTTGCCCTTGTAGTGCACTTCGAGGGTTTCCCGGTTGTAGCGGGCGCCATGACACACCTCGCACGGCACATACACGTCGGGCAGGAAGTTCATCTCGATCTTGATGGTGCCGTCGCCGGTGCACGCCTCGCAGCGGCCGCCCTTGACGTTGAATGAGAAGCGGCCCGGTTGGTAGCCGCGAACCTTGGCCTCGGTGGTCGCCGCGAACAGAGTGCGGATC
>DASQSQ010000060.1:0-2631 GCA_035642315.1 Mycobacterium sp. | reverse complement strand
GAAGAATTTCTCGTCGTCGGCCATGATCCGCAGATCGCACGCCCAGGCGAATTCCGCGCCCAGGCCGAGCGCTGAGCCGTTGAGGGCGGCGATGAAGATGACGCCGCTGGCGTTCATCCGCAGAAAGGTGTTGTGCAGCCGGTCGAGCTGAGCGACTCCGCGCAGCGGGGTCCTCTGCACCACCGGGTCCAGGGCCCGGGCCCGATCGATGCCGCGGGCCAGCCGCAGCGCGGCCGAGGCGGCACGGCGATTCAATTCCGGCACCGCCGCGCCTTCGGCCTGCAGCCACCGCACGTCGGCGTGGCTGACGAACCGGCCCTCGCGGGCGCCGGTAAACACCACCGCGTGCACCTTCGGGTCGCGGTCGGCGCGATCGACCAGCGCGTCGAGCTGAGTGGCGATCCGAACACCGAACAGGCTGTGGGGACCGCCGTCCACCCGCCCGACCAGTACCGCACCGCGGTCCTCGATCACGAGGTCGCCTCGTACTTGCTGGGTCATCGCAATCCTTCCAAATAAGTCTCTATAACGAAATTATAGACAACTATAACGAAATTATAGAAGGAAGGCAAGCAGCAGGTGCGGGGCCGACCCTCGATCCAGACCCTGGGCTCGGCCATACCGCGCCTCGGTCGAGGGGTGAGACGAGGACAGGTCCGCGGAGCAGATGTCACAGCGTTGATGCCATCAACACCATTCGCGTATCCGCAGGTCGTTTCACGTACTTTCGCGTCGTTCCGCGTGCTGGAATTCGGCGTTTCAGCAGCTCAGCGGGATTTTTCCGCCTGGTTCGATTCCCGGCAGCTCTTGTGAAATAACCATCGCGGAACAGCGACGTTATTTTTGCTGGGTTGCAGCGCATCAACGATCCATCAACGTTGACGGCTGGCGCAGCGCGTAGATGTGCCTGCGCTTTAACAGATGTGACTCCGGTTGTCGGTCACAGGACTCTTTGCTCTCGAGGGCGACGCGAAGTCGCTGTGAGGCCAGACGAGGTGCGATTTCCCTCCGCCTGCACCGCCTTCCGCGATGGGGGGCGATTCCTAAATCGGTCGATCAAGTCCTCGATGTCGCGGTGGGTCATCCGCCATGTACGGCCGACGCGATACCCCGAAAGGTCACCGCGGTTCAGCCGCTCCGCCAGCCAGCGCGGACCGTTCTTCATCTCTGACGGGAGCACCATCGCCGCGACCTCGTCGAGGGAGTAGGTCTTAATACTCGATTCGTCGGCCATGCATCATATGGTGGCTGATCGCGATTCCGTAGGCCTCAAGCGGTTCCGCACGACGGCTCTTCTGGTGATGGGGCTTCCTTACAGAAGGCGCGGCTATCGGTGAGCTGTCAACTTACGGAATTCGTTGTGAAGACAGCTTGGCCGTCAGGCGCGTACCGCTCCGCGCCGTCAGCTTGCCGAGCGGCCGCAGCCGCGTTGGGCGCGCTTGTGCGCTCCGGTGGCGTTCAACCGCCATCGCATCATGTGCGCGCTCACCCCGAAATCTTCTGCTGCTTCCTCTAGCGTGCGCCGTCCTCGCGCGACCGACAGGGCGGCCCGCTCGGGCACGAGTCGCTTCCCGACTCGACGCCGCAGCGCGATTGACTATCGCGAGCTGCGGTGCGTCATCTGATGCCAAAAAGTCACCGACCACAGCACCGACCAGAACCAGCCAAGACCAGTCGGCGGACGCCTAAAAACCACCGCTGACCTGCACCAACACTGAGTGCCCCCGACAGGATTCGAACCTGTGACACCGGCTTTAGGAGAGCCGTGCTCTATCCCCTGAGCTACGAGGGCGGACGGGCTGAGCTTACCGGGCGGGCCGCCCGCAGATCGCAGGCAGCGACCGGATCAGCGCAGCTCTGCGATCACCTTCGCGAAAGTTTCGATGTGATTGTCCTGCACGGTAAAGGATGTGATTCCGTACTTTTCGCGGAATCCGGACAATTTGTCGGCCATCTCGTGGGGTGTTCCGCTGAGCACCGCGGGCAGCGACAACAACTCCTCATCAGACAGTTCGGATGCGCTCCTGCGTGTCAGCCGTAAGTCGGGGATGGTCTCGCCGTCGGCTGGCACGGCCGTGATCACAAGGTTCAGCTCCAGCGCATCAAACCGATCACCAGCTGCGCTGCGGACGAACTCGATGCGTTCGGCCAACGGGTCGTCGACGGCGCGTACCTTGGCGCCGGTCAGCCCGATGATGTCGGCACGCTGAGCGGCTATGGTCAGCACCCGATCGCCGTTTCCGGCGATGATGATCGGCGTCGTCGGGTGATGCTCTTTCAGGTAGGTCGTCATGTGTTCGAGGTAGTCGACCCGGGCTCCGGCGCTGGGGTACGGCAACTCGGCAGCCTCGAACTCTTCGCGGACGTAACCGGTGCCTAGGCCGATCTCGAGACGGCCATTACTGAGCTTGTCCAGCGCGTCGAGGTCTCGGCTTAGCAGAGCCGGCTTGTAGAAGGCGGCATTGAGCACATACATGCTCACCCGGATCCTGGTGGTGATCATGGCGACCGCGGTCAGCGCCGGAATCGGTGCCACCGCGCCGAGATGGTCGGGTACACACAGAATGTCGTATCCAAGATCTTCAGCCCGCTTCACTTTGTCTTCCAGTGCCGCGCGGGTTTTGAAGAAAC
>DASQSQ010000059.1:0-3194 GCA_035642315.1 Mycobacterium sp. | reverse complement strand
CGCGTGTAGGCCTTCGGCACACCCGACGCCATGGATTGTCTCCTGTACCGTCAGGCGAAATGCTGGCCAGAGCTTACTGCTCTGACCAGCATTTTCTTTGTGGAGCTGCCGGGAATCGAACCCGCTGCTCTACCAGGGCTTTTGCCCCCTGAACTGCAGTTTCGTCACGTCTCGTTCCAGTTCAGTCCCGTTCGTTACCTGCGGGTTTGTCTTCAGGTCTTGACGGCGTCAAGAGCAGCCACCGACCTGTCCGGCTCTTCTCCAGTAGCGACGACGAACCTGCCGCCGCTACGACCTCTGCAGCCTTCGCTGCGGCAACCGCTCACGAAACTTCGGCACGCGAGTTGTCAACTGACGAGCGCAATCCGAAGCCAGGCCGCGGCACGAACATCGGCACCCGGCGCCGGTACTCACGGTAGGGCGTGCCCAGCGACGCGGCGAGGTCGCGATCCTCGAGTTGCACGGCAATCAGGATGTAGCCGGTGGTCGCGACCGCGAACAGCAGATGCCCGGCGGTCATCGTCGGCGCCGACCAAAACGCCATCAGGAACCCGACCATCAGCGGGTGACGTATCAGCCGGTACAGCAACGGCGTGCGAAACCCGGTGTCGATGTGAGGCTTACCCCGCCACGCCAGATAGGCCTGGCGCAGACCGAACAGTTCGAAGTGGCTGATCATGAACGTGGTCGCCAACGCAGTCACCCAGCCCAGCCAGAACACCGCCCACACGGCAGCGCGCACGCTCGGCGACGTCACGTCCCACACGACCACGGGCATGGTCCGCCACTGCCAGAACACCACGAACAGCACCACACTCGCGATCAGCACATAGGTGCTGCGCTCGACCGACGGTGCGACGAACCGCGTCCACCACCGTTTGAAGCCGGGGCGCGCCATGACGCTGTGTTGCACGGCGAACAACCCCAGGAGCGCCAGATTGACCGCCAGCCCTTCGCCAAAGGGAGCGGCGATGCCGTTGTCAACGCTGCGGGGCACGCCGATGTCACCAAGGAATCCGATCGCATAAACGAACGCCGCAGGGAACGTCAGATAAGCCACGCTGCCGTAACCAATGATCAATACACGAGTGTTCATGCGTCGACGCTCGACCCCGCCGGCCCCGAACGCATGAGGCGGTTGCCTCAATTCTCGGGCGCAACGAGGCCATGCCGCAGCGCGTACATGCTGGCGCCGATCCGGTTCGAAACACCGATTTTCGTATAGGCCCGCTCGACATGGTTGCGCGCGGTCTTCTCGCTGATCACCAGCTGCTCGGCGATCTGCTTGTTCGACACACCGCGGGCGACCAGGCACAGCACCTCGACTTCTCGGGCGGTCAGTCCGTCCGGGCGCGAGTTCGACCGTCTCGGTCGGTGGCCCGCCGCGTGCAGCACCGCGTCGGCGGCGACCGGGTCCAACGCGCCGGCGCGCACCCGCTCTTGCAGCCGCCGTGCCGCTGCGGCCGGCTCGAATGGGTCGCGGTAGGGGCGTGGCTCGACCGCGGATTGATAGCTGACCGCCGCGGCGAGCAGTCGGTCCGGCATTGTCAGTGCCGCACCGGACAGCCCTTGCGGATAGCCCGAGCCATCGACATGTTCGTGGTGATTGCCAGCCAGCCGCGCCACGTCTTCCAGGCCAGGAACTCGGCGGAGAATCCGCACCGTCAGGTACGGGTGCAGCCGGACCCGCTCGAAGTCAGCGGCGGTCAACGCGCCGGATTTGGACCAAATCTGGTTCGAGACTCCGATGCGCCCCAAGTCGTGCACGTGTCCAGCCCGCCGCGTCAACGCCACCGTGTCGGCGTCCAGTCCGACGGTGACCGCGGCGTCCGCCGCGAGTCCGGCCGTCGCCCGTGAATGGCCAAGTGTGAAAGGGCATTTCAGGTCGACGAAGTCGCCCAGCACGACCAGAAGTGCGTCAAGTGAGTTGTCATCGAGGGGCTGGTGGCGGTCGGGCGCCTCCCGCAGCGCGGCGTCCCACAGGTCCGGAACGTCGGCCAGAATTTCCTCGGCATGGGCGACGAACACGTCGACGACGGCAGGGTCGAACTGGCCACCCCGGCGGCTGTGCGCCATCGCGATTGCGCCGTCGACACCGTATGTGTGGTGATACACCTCCGCCATGTCGCCGAGTTGGCCGATGCGCGTGTGGATCGGGATCGTGTCGCCGGACGCTCCTTGCGGCTCGCCGCCGCCGTCGTACCGCTCGAAGGTGAACCGCAGCGCAGTCTGCACGTCGGCGGGCAGCCCCATCCGGTCGGCCAGCAGCGCGGCCGACGTGCAGTGCGAGTGCATCAACCGCGACAATTGTCCCCGGCCATTAACGTACAGCTCTGACATGGTCTTTAGGCGCTGCCACCACGGTTCGCCGCGGCCCACGTTGCCGAGCAGAAAGCGTTGGTACGGCCAGCCTTTCCAATCGACCAGATACGAGTCGTGGCGCACCGAGATGTCGTCGCCGAACCACTGCGCGTACTCGTGTGAATCGGCGTGACATCCGATCCACATGATCAACGTCGCGTAGTAGGTGCAGTCGAGGTCGTCTTTGCTCAGGCCCAGGCGGTCGGCGATGCGCGTGGCGATCAGGGCGGAGCGCAGCATGTGCTCGGTCGGCTGGCCCAGCCCGAGGTCGATCGCCACCGACAATGCGGCGAGCAGTTCGGCCCGCGTCGGTTGCGACCCCATCCGCCGATTCTGTCGCGGGTGACGGGCGGTGTCAGGCGGACGAGCCGATGACCTCGGGACACTGGTTGTCCGACCACGTTTCGAGCGCGAAATGCGTTGATCGGCTGCCGCTGCCCCCAGGTCGAGTAAGCCACCGCGTCTCACTCGCAACTCTGTGCCGAGGGCACGTGGCGAAACGCGCGTCGCTCTGACTATGCGGCATCACCGTCGTCTACCAGCACCCTTGTCCCACGGATGCTGCTGAATCGTCATCGCCGGATTGCGCCGGGCCGGGACCGCCGATCCAGTACCCAAACCGTGGCCAGCGCCAACGCGGCGGTTAGCGAAGCGAGCGCGACGAGAGCGGCGCCGGTGCCTCCGTGGAAGGTCTCGCGGTAGGCGGACATCGCCGGCAGCGTCGCGGTGTACCGGTCGAGATCCAGGTCGCGCCCCAATGCTTCGAACGCGTGGCGGTTGGATAGGACGAGGCTCATTAGGCGTCCTGGGGTGGCCATCTGGTCAACAGGGAC
>DASQSQ010000058.1:0-3473 GCA_035642315.1 Mycobacterium sp. | reverse complement strand
AGATGTACTTGCTGCGCAGGCACATTCAGGGATTCGAGCGCTTCACGCGCGGCCGCCATGAACGGCCCGGGGCCGCAGATGAAGGCCTGCCGATCGGTGAACGGGGTAGCCAGTTGGGCCAGCGCGGTCGCGGACGGCAACCCCTGCAGCGACTCCAGCCAGTGCACCACGGTCAGCCGGTCGGGATATTTCGCGGCGAGCTCGCGTAGCGCGTCGCCGAAGATCACCGAGCGCTCGTCGCGGTTGGCGTAGAGCAACACCACCTGCCCGCTGCCCTCGGACAGCGCCGACTTGCAGATCGACATGACCGGCGTGATCCCGCTGCCGGCAGCCAGCAGCAGGAAGTCGTCGTCGAGTGTCTTGGGCACAAACGTGCCCGACGGCGCCAGCACGTGAATCCGCATGCCGCGATGGGCGTGATCGCACAGCCAGTTCGACGCGTACCCGTCTTTGTCCCGCTTGACGGTAACGGTCAGCGCTTCGTCGACGAATGGCGAGCTGCACAGCGAGTAGCAGCGGGCCACCGAGCCGGTGCGTTCGCTGGGAATGCGCAGCGTCAAGAACTGGCCGGGTGCGTAGCGCAGCCGCTCGGCCGGTATCTCTGCTCCGTCGGGCACGGTGAACACTAGCGACCGCGCGTCCTCGGTCTCGGTGACAACGTCGGCGATCTGTAGTTCCAGGACGTGGCTGCCCAGCGGTTCGTCGGGAATTGTGTCCGTCACAACCCCGCCCTTCCTTCTGCCATAACTAGAACAGGTTACAGAAAACTCGATTGGTAGCGCTACCAGTCGCAGGAATAGCCTGCTCGACACAAATCGGAACGTGTTCTAGTCTCTGTCTAAGTAAGCCACCTATGGAGGGAACCCGTGACGTCCATTGAACAACGTGACGCCCAGTCGGTCCTAGACGGCATCGACGAACTGCTGCCCAAATTGCGGCAGCGGGCCCAGGAGACCGAAGACCTGCGCCGGTTGCCCGACGCCACGGTCAGTGAGCTCCAGGAGATCGGTTTCTTCCGGCTGCTCCAGCCCAAGCAGTGGGGCGGTAGGGAAGTTGACCCGGTGGTCTTCTACGAGGCGGCTCGCCGCCTGGCGAGTGCCTGTGGCTCGACCGGTTGGGTGGGCTCGATCATCGGCGTGCACAATTGGCACCTGGCGCTGTTCGACCAGCAGGCCCAAGACCAGGTCTGGGGCCAGGACACCAATGTGCGGGTCTCGTCGTCGTACGCCCCGATGGGTGCCGGCGTCGTGGTCGACGGCGGCTACCTGGTCAGCGGCTCGTGGAACTGGTCGTCCGGCTGTGACCACGCGACGTGGGCGTTCCTGGGGGGCCCGGTCATCAAGGATGGACGGCCGGTGGACTTCGGCAGCTTCCTGATCCCGCGCAGCGAATACCGCATCGACGACGTCTGGCATGTGGTCGGTCTGCGCGGCACCGGCAGCAACACCGTCGTCGTCAAAGACGTGTTCGTGCCCCGGCACCGGTTCTTGTCGTATAAGGCGATGAACGACGGCACCGCTGGCGGCTATGAGAACAACACCGCTCCGGTTTACAAAATGCCTTGGGGCACCATGCATCCCACGACGATCTCGGCGCCGATCGTGGGAATGGCTTACGGCGCGTACGACGCGCACGTGGAGCACCAGGGCAAGCGGGTGCGCGCGGCGTTCGCCGGTGAGAAGGCCAAGGACGACCCGTTCGCCAAGGTTCGTATCGCCGAGGCGGCCAGCGACATCGACGCGGCCTGGCGGCAGTTGAGCGGCAACGTTGCCGATGAGTACGCGCTGCTGGCCGCCGGCAAGGAGATCCCGTTCGATCTGCGGGCCCGCGCCCGTCGCGATCAGGTGCGCGCCACCGGCCGGGCGATCGCTTCGGTCGACCGGCTGTTCGAGGCATCCGGAGCCACCGCACTGGGCAATGATCAACCGGTGCAACGCTTCTGGCGCGACGCGCACGCCGGACGGGTGCACGCCGCCAACGACCCCGAGCGGGCGTACCAGATCTTCGGTAACCACGAGTTCGGGCTGCCGCCCGGCGACACCATGGTCTAAGGCATGACCACGACGGAAGAGCTGACCTTCGAGTCGACTTCGCGGTTCGTCGAGGTCGACGTCGACGGACCGCTGAAGCTGCACTACCACGAAGCGGGCGTCGGTCACGACCAGACGGTGGTGCTGCTGCACGGCGGCGGTCCCGGAGCCGCGAGCTGGACGAACTTCTCGCGCAACATCCCGGTGCTGGCCGAGCGCTTCCACGTACTGGCCGTTGATCAGCCCGGCTACGGCCACTCCGACAAACGCGCCGAACACGGCCAGTTCAACCACTATGCGGCCCGTGCGCTGAAGGGTCTTTTCGATCAACTGGGTCTGGGACGTGTTCCGCTGGTGGGCAATTCGCTGGGCGGAGGCACCGCCGTCCGGTTCGCGTTGGACTACCCCGACCGGGCCGGACGGCTGGTGCTGATGGGCCCCGGCGGGCTGAGCGTCAACCTGTTTGCGCCCGATCCGACCGAGGGCGTCAAGCGGTTGGGCAAGTTCTCTTCTCAGCCGACCCGGGAGAACCTCGAGGCGTTCCTGCGGGTGATGGTCTACGACCAGAAGCTGATCACCCCCGAGCTGATCGACCAGCGTTTCGCGTTGGCGTCCACGCCCGAATCGCTGACGGCGACCCGGGCGATGGGAATGTCGTTCTCCGGGGCCGATTTCGAGCTTGGCATGATGTGGCGCGAGGTGTACAAACTGCGTCAACCGGTGTTGTTGATCTGGGGCCGCGAAGATCGGGTCAATCCGATCGACGGCGCGCTGGTGGCGCTGAAGACCATTCCGCGAGCGCAACTGCACGTGTTCGGGCAGTGTGGACACTGGGCGCAGGTGGAGAAGTTCGACGAATTCAACAAGCTGACCATCGACTTCCTGGGAGGTGCGTGATGAGCATCCGATCGCTCGGCTACCTGCGCATCGAATCCACCGATGTCGCGGCATGGCGCGAATACGGGCTGAAAGTCCTCGGCATGGTCGAGGGCAAAGGATCGACCGACGGCGCGCTTTATCTGCGGATGGACGATTTCCCGGCCCGCCTGGTGATCGTGCCCGGTGAGCAGGACCGGTTGGCGGAGGCCGGCTGGGAATGCGCGAATGCCGCTGGACTGCAAGAAATCCGGAATCGGCTCGACGTCGAGGGCACACCCTACAAGGAGGCCACCGCCGCCGAGTTGGCCGATCGGCGCGTCGACGGGATGATCCGGTTCTCCGATCCCTCAGGCAACTGCTTAGAGGTTTTCCACGGCGCCGCGCTGGAGCACCGTCGGGTCGTCAGCCCCTACGGGCACAAGTTCGTCACCGCCGAGCAGGGCCTTGGACACGTGGTGCTGACCACCCGCGACGACGAGGAGTCACTGCACTTCTACCGCGACGTGCTCGGGTTCAAGCTGCGTGACTCGATGCGGCTGCATCCGCAGTTGGTGGGCCGGCCCG
>DASQSQ010000057.1:0-2102 GCA_035642315.1 Mycobacterium sp. | reverse complement strand
AGTCGGATCGCATTGCTGGTCCAGCCGCGTGGTCGGCTATGAACCGCGACCCGGGCCGGTGGACTCAACGCGCTGAATACGACGGCTGCGAACGGCCCAGATCGCTGTATGAATCGCGACCGCCGATCGGCGCCGCAATCAACGTCAGCAGGGTGGCTTCGGGCCTGCAGCAGAACCGCACCGGCGCATACGGCGACGTGCCGATCCCGGCGGACACATGCAATCGCATGGTGGCACCCCACCGCGATGGGCCCTTGGCGCGGGACCGGTCCAGACCCGAGTTGGTCACCAGGGCTCCATAGAACGGCAAGCACAGCTGCCCGCCGTGGGTGTGGCCGGCCATCACCAGCTGATAGCCGTCGGCGGCGAAGCGGTCCAGCACTCGGGGCTCCGGCGAATGGGTCAAGCCCAGCCGCAGGTTGGCAGCCGGGCTTGCCGGTCCCGCTATCGTCTCGTAGCGGTCCCGCGCGATGTGCGGGTCGTCGACGCCTGCGGCCGCGACGTGCAACCCCGCCACCTCGAATTCGTGACGATTGTGGGTGAGGTCCATCCAGCCGCGCTCAGTGAATGCCGCCCGCAGGTCCTGCCAGGGCAGCGGCTGACCGTGCACCCGACGCCCCGGGTTGATCAGATAGTTCAGCGGACTCTTCGGGCGTGGGCCGAAATAGTCGTTGCTGCCGAACACGAATATGCCTGGCACCGAGAGCAGTTCGCTCAGGCTCTGCACGACCGCGGGCACCGCCTTGGGGTGTGCCAGGTTGTCGCCGGTGTTGACGACCAGGTCGGGCTCCAAGTTGATGAGTTCGCGTAGCCACGCCTGCTTGCGCCGCTGACCGGGGCGCATGTGAATGTCGCTGATGTGCAGTACCCGCAGCGGCGACGAACCCGGTGCCAGTACGGGCATGGTCAGCTCTCGCAGCACGAACGCATTCCGTTCGATGATCGAGGCGTAGCCGACTCCGGCGACGGCCGATCCGAGCGCAATGGCCCCGGTACTTTTCAGAGCAGAAATGGCGGAGGGCATGCAGGCCAGGATACTGCCGCACGGCACCTGGCATCCCGTCATACGCTGTGACACCGCCTAGGGCGGTGGTTCACCCGGTGGCGGCGGCGCCAGAATCGGGATCGTGATCGGCGGGAGACCCGGGATCTCGATGACTTGAGAGCCTACCGGCACCGGGCCGCCTTGTGGCGGGGGGGGCGGCGGGGGCGCGATGCCGTTACTGGTTTGGATCGTGATCACCGCACCCGGGATCGTCTGGCCGTTCGGTGCGGTTCCGACCACCTCGCCGTACTTCGCACTGCTGTTGACCGAGGCGGGTTGTTCGGCGACCTGGAATCCGGCGTCTTTCAAGCGCTGGCGCGCGTCGTTGACGTCAAGGCCCGCGACGCTCGGGACGTGAGAACCGGGGCCGCCCTCGACGTACTCCGGATCGGTCGGCGGCATGTGCACGTCGCCGAAAAGGGTGGCGATGGGCTTCATCGCGGTGAACCAGGTGCGGGCCGGCTCGTTACCGCCGTAGAGGTTGCCGTCGCCACAGCGGCGCAGCGGCGACGAGCACAGGTCGGACGGCGATGTCGAGTCGTCGTAGATGTAGTTGGCCGCAGCGTACTGATTGGTGAAGCCGACGAAGCCCGACGACCGGTGTGCCTCGGTGGTGCCGGTCTTGCCGGACACCGGCAGGTTCCACCCCGCCGCACCGGCGGACCCGGATGCGGTGCCGCCGCCCAGCGCGTCCTTGCTCATCGCATTGGCCAGCGTGTTGGCCAGCCCTTCTGGCACGACCTGATCACAGGCCTGGTTATTGACGGCGACTTCGTTGCCGTTGCGGTCGACCAGCTTGTCGATGGGGCTTGGCGGACACCAGGTGCCGCCCGAGGCCAGTGTCGCCGCGACATTGGACAGTTCCAGCGCGTTCAGTTCGAACGGGCCCAGCGTGAACGACCCGATGTTCTGCCGCTTGATGAAGTCGGCCAGGCTTTCGTTGCTCTCCGGGTCGTAATCGCGGGCGCTGCCGGGATCGGCGTAGGAGCGCAGTCCGAGCTTGATCGCCATATCGACGGCGCGCGGTACGCCCACGAGTTGGATCAGCCGGGCGAAC
>DASQSQ010000056.1:0-3517 GCA_035642315.1 Mycobacterium sp. | reverse complement strand
GCGTGGGTGCCCGAAACATTTTGGCAGAGCTTCTTTTTGGCGGATCATCCGGGCTGGGCGGTGGCGTGGGGACCGATCGTGGGACCCATCGTGGCTATTGTGTCCTTCGTCTGCTCAATCGGCAATGTGCCACTGGCGGCGGTGTTGTGGAACGGAGGCATCAGCTTCGGCGGCGTCATCGCGTTCATCTTCGCCGACCTGATAATCCTGCCGATCCTGAACATCTACCGCAAGTACTACGGCACCAGAATGATGCTGACCTTGCTCGGCACCTTCTACGTCGCGATGGTCGCCGCCGGGTATCTTATCGAATTGCTTTTCGGCACAGCGAATCTCATTCCAATCCAGCGCAGCGCCACGGTCATGCAAGCGGGGATCTCATGGAACTACACCACCTGGCTCAACATTGTCTTCCTTGTCATCGCGGCAATGCTGGTCGTCAGGTTCATCACCTCGGGAGGACTCCCGATGGTGCGCATGATGGGTGGCTCCCCCGAGGCGGGACACGACCAAGAGGGCCACCACGACCACAGCGGGCAGCACCACTAGCGGCCTTCTGACAGCGGTCGCCTGTCCTCTGAAATCACTTGCACCACTTTGGTTTCAGTGGTTTCAGCACGGGGATTGTTGTCGGTGGGCCGACGCAGTATTCGAACACACGGGTTCGAGTAGTCGTGAGCAGATCGTCGAGGTTTTCGATGCGCTCGATGCTGACTTGGACCGTGTCTGCGAGTTGTCGTTTGACGTGTCGTCACACTGCGGTTTTTGTTGATTGTCATGATCAGAACAGTCCTTCTTGGGGGGTTGGGGGCTGGATACGCAGGCCTTTTCCGCGTCCGGTACGGATGTGGACGGCTTGGAGTTCGCCGCGCTTGACACGTTGCATGATGGTTTGGCGGGACACGCCGTAGGCCAGAGTGGCCTGCGGCATGGCCAGCCAGCCGTCGGGGGTGTCATCGACGAACAGGCTGCGGATCTCGTCGGTGAGCCGGATGCGCCAGGGTGCCCCAAGCGTGAGTTGCTCGCCGGCGACGAACCCGTCGGCCAGCCAGCGGTGCAGGGTCGAGGGTGCCAGGCCCAGTTCCTTGGCGGCCTCAGTCACGCTGAGCAGCTCTGCTTCCTGCGGGTCGTCGGTGGGTGTGTGGCAAGGGATTTCGTAATGGTGGCGCAGCGACTGCACCCGACCGGCATTGAACGGTAGGCCGCGGGCGGTGCGGCGGCCTTGCTGGGTGAGGATTTGGGCGATCATCGCGTCGGGATAGTGTGTGGCCAGGCGGCGCACCAGGTCAACGGTGTGTTCGTCGGTGCGTAGATGGTTGGCCGGTTTGCGTTTGATGGGCACTCTTAGGTCGGTGATGGCGCCGCCTTTCCAGCGCAGCACCAAGTCGGCGTGGGCGTCGGTGTGGTCGCGGCACACGCTGGCTTTGACCTCATCAAGCAGGCTGCGCAGCAAGTGTTTTCGGTCTTTATCGGTGGTGCTCGGCATCGCCCACACATCGTCGAGGTCGTCGCTGAGTGTGAGTATCATCGCCTTCTCTTGGGGGGTCAGGGTTTTCGGGCGTGCAGCTTGGCGGCGAGCGAGCTCGGCCTGGGCGTCGGCCAGGGCTTGCAGCGCGGTGTTCCATTCGGTCTCCAGGCCGCGAGCGACCAGGCGGTTATCCGGGTCGACGACCCGGTAGCGGCGCTCGGCCTGACCAGCTTGATAGCGGGCCTGCTCGACCTGGCGGCGCCATTGAGCCAGCGCGGCGTCGTGGCCGTCCTCGAGCTGCTGGGCGGCGGCCAGGCAGGCCTGCAGCGCCACCGGTTGCAGCGCGGCCAAAAACGCCGCGGTGACCGCGGCGTCGATCCCGGCGCCCCCGACACGCAGGTGATAGCCGCTGTAGCCGGCCAGCTGCCCGGTGCCGACGCAGTAGTAGCCCGGCGGGTTGTTGGCCCGCCCGTCGTAGTAGACGCCCAGCTTGCGCCCACAGGTCCCGCAGGTGGCCAGGCCCTGCAGCAGCGCGCAGCCCTCGCGCACCGCGCCGGTGCCCGGCTCATGGGCCCTCGGGCGGATATTGCCTCGGATACGAGACTGGTTGTCCTGGAAGGTGTCCCAGTCGATGAACCCGCGGTGATGCTCGGTGATGAGTACCTCCCACTGGTCTTGGGGCAGCGCCCGACGAGACACCCGCAGCCGCCCATCAGCATCGACGCTGCGCTGCACGCGGGTGCGGCCGAATACGTAGGCGCCCGCGTAGGCGGGGTGAGTGAGCACGGCACGCACCGCGTAGTAGCTCGGCGCCGCCCACGTGATCTGCGGATCGCCGCCGACGCACCCCCCGTGGGGTTGCAGCGGGAATTTCAGCCCCTGTTCGCGCAGCCACAGCCATACCCCGCGCACCGACCCGCACAGCGCGAACCGCTCGAAGACCGCGGCGATCACGCCGGTAACCGCCTCATCAGGGTGCCAGCGCACCTCACCGTCGGCTTGGCCCCACACCAGACCGACCGGCAGCCCTCGGCGCAGCTCGCCGCGAGCGGCCTTGCTGCGGATGCCGCCGTCCAGGCGGGCACGCAGGATGTGCAGTTCGGCCTCCGACATGGTGCCCTTCATACCTAGCAGCATGCGGTCATTGAACAACCCCGGATGGTAGATGCCGTCGGTGTCGGCGATCAGCGTGTCGGTCATGCCGGCCAAGTCCAGCAGCCGATACCAGTCGGAGTTGTTGCGCGCCAACCGTGAAACCTCCAACGCCAAAACAATTCCTACCGCGCCGAGCCCGACCTGCGCGGCCAGCTCGGCGAACCCGGACCGCCCCGTGGCGCTGGCCCCGGAGACTCCCTGGTCCTCGTCGATCACCCGCACCCCCGCGCGCGGCCAGCCCAACTCGACCGCCCGGTCGACCAGCTCGTACTGGCGGGTGGTGGACTCGCGGTTGCGGGCGATCTGGACCATGGTGGACTGGCGCACATACACCACCGCTGCGCGATGCAGATGCCCATGCGTGACCTTCGATTCACTCATCGCCGACCGCCCCGCTGCCCATCCCCGCCATGGCGTTGGCAATCACTTTGGCCAGCAACGCGATTGCCGCCGCGACTTCCTCGGCGGGTAGCTGCTCGACCATCGGCGTCAACTCCACCACCATCTGGGCCGAGCCGGTGATCGCGGCCGGGACTGGGTCTGGTATCAAACTGAGCTGGACAGGCTGCATGGGAGTCCTCCTTGCACGGTGACATCCCTGCAGCCTGTCCCCGCAACTCGGCGATCAGCGCGCAGACACGCAACAGATCTGCCAGCGATCCAAGAGTCGCAACCCCGACAGCGCCGTCATTGATCGGCGGCTGGGCGTCCGTCCACGCCGCCGGGACCAGCGACTTGGTCCCATCGGGCAGCGCCAGCAGCAGCTCCATTGCCCCGTGCCGTCGCATCCCGCCCACCACCCGCAACGACCGACCCCGCAGCCGATGATGCGGCCGCGTAATCGTCACCGCCGCCGGAAGATCCTCGATACCGGTAGTAAGACGAGACGTCGTT
>DASQSQ010000055.1:0-2628 GCA_035642315.1 Mycobacterium sp. | reverse complement strand
TACAGTCGTCCCTGGTCGAGATCGGGAGGTCTTGCTAGACCTCCAGGACTGTGGGGCGCATCGGCAGCCTGGGCACCCGCACGTGTTCGGTCAGGGCACGCGCGCCGGGATAGTCCTGCGGGTTGAGCACGCTGAGCTCCTTGCCTGCGGCGCGCAACACCGTGACGTGCTGACGCCAGGTGAATGACGTTGCGGTCAGCGTGACGCCCAGCAACACCACCGCCGATCCGAGCGCCATCGTCGGCCGGCGTAGGCGCGATCGCCAGGGCATCGCCGGGACGGGCGTCGCCGACGCCGATCCTTGGGGTACTCGGTAGCGCAGTGGGTCTTCGACGAGCCGGGTGGTCAGGTAAGCCAGCAATCCGGATACCAGCAGCACCCCCGTGCCTTCGACGAAGTTGGCGTGCCGGTGGCCGGTATAAGACAGCCAGAAGATGAGCAGCGGCCAGTGCCACAGGTACAGCGAGTACGCCATCGCGCCCAGCGCCACCAGGGGCCCGGCGGCGAGCAGTCGATTCGGCAGTGGCATCGGGTCGCTGGTGCCCGGATGGCCCTGCAGGTTGGCCCCGGCAAGGATCATCAGCATGGTGGCCCCGACGGGTACCAGAGCCCACGGGCCGGGGAATTCCTTGACGCCGTCGATCAGGGCCCCGCAGGACACGATTGCCGCCAGCGCGACGGTGGCGACGGCGGTGCGCAGCCACATCGGCCAGCGGATGTAGCGCACCAGCGCACCGATGAGCGCACCCAGCAGCAACTCCCACGCCCGCGCGAAGCTGTTGTAGTAGGCGGTCGATTGGTTATCTAGATGAGCGAAGATCGCGTAGACGAACGAGGCCACCGTCAGCGCGCTCAGCAGCACCACGAACATCGTCCGCAGGTAGGGGCCCCGCGGGCCCCGAAACAGGCCCCGAAACAGGTAGGGGCACCCGGCAACCAGCAGCAGGAAGCCGACGTAGAACTGGCCCTGCACCGACATGGACCAGATGTGCTGCAGCGGGCTGACGGCTTCGTCCGCCCGCAGGTAGTCGGACGCTGTGTTGGCCAGCTCCCAGTTCTGGTAGTAGCCGAGGCTGGCCAGGCTCTGGTCGGCGAAGGTCTCCCACCGAGTCTGCGGTTGCACCAGGATCGTGAGCAGCGCGCACCCGGCCAGGACCACGACCAGAGCGGGAACCAGACGGCGGACCAGCCGGATCACTTCCGCTACCGGCGACAGCGAAACAGCCGGGTTGAGCGCAGCGCGAAGGATCTTGCCGCCGAAGAAGAACCCAGACAGCGCCAGGAACACGTCCACACCGCCGGAAACCCGGCCGAACCAGACGTGGAACATGGCGACCAGCGCGATCGCGATACCGCGCAAGCCGTCGAGATCGTAGCGATAAAAGCCTGTCGACCGCGTCTCCATCATCACCGGCTCCGGGTGGGTGTCGGCGGACGGGGCGGTGAAAGGCTCAACATGATTGAGAGCTAATTTACCGAAAACCGCCACCTGCTCCTGAGCGCTCGCTTCCCGGGCGAGGCTGCTCAGCGGGCTCGCTGAGCAGCAGCGCCGTCGGCGAGGGAGCAAGTGGCGGTGTTAAGAGGCCGAGAAAGTACTGGGCGGGTTACCGCGTGGTACCGACGGGAGCTTGCTGCAATGGCGCCTGCTGCGTTGGGACCTGCTGCAGTGGTGCTTGCTGTGTTGGGACCTGCTGCAATGGCGCTTGCTGCGCTGGCGCTTGCTGCACCGGTGCCAGTTGCGCTGGCGTTTGCTGCACCGGTGCCAGTTGCGCTGGCGTTTGCTGCACTGGTGCCTGCTGCACTGGTGCCTGCTGCAATGGTGCTTGCTGGGTCCCGAGAACCCGAACCAGGTAAGGAGCCATGCCGCTGGAGCGCACCGGCGAAACCTGGACAACGTCGCCCACCTCAAGCATCTGCCCGTTCCCGAGGTACATCGCGACGCTTTGCGTGCCTTCAGGACCGTAGAAGATCAGGTCGCCCTTGCTTGCTTGCTGCGGCAGGATCTTCTGGCCGACCCTGTACATCTGGCCGGAGGAACGCGGCAGCTTGATTCCGGCGCCGGCGTAGGCGTATTGCATCAGACCCGAGGCGTCGAATCCGACGGTGTTGATGCCCGTACCGGTGCCGCGCGTGGGGCCGTTGATACCGCCGCCGGCCCATGAGTACGGCACGCCGCGCGCCGACAGACCACGCATGACGACGACGTCGGTGGCCTGTTGGTAGTCGGTCGGCCTGGCGCCAGGGTCAGCGCTGGCGAGGCCTGCGGTGACGACCGGGGCCGCCAGCATGGCCAGACCGATGACGAAGGAGTAGATGCGTTTCATTGGAGTTCCAACCTCTCTGAACTCTGTCGGGTCTATATGGCTTAAGCGCGGTGACTTCGCGCGTCCGCCGCCGTTCCATGACTCATGCGACGACCTCCACGTTGGGGTCGAACACCGCCTGATGACACTTGGGAACGTGAATCAGTCGGTTAACCCGTTGAATCACATCAGTCACTACAGTAACTTTTACAACACAAGTTGCAATTGGAAAATAGCTGGTGAGGCCCACGAGGGATTTTTTGTCGGACCGTGACCGGATGGTTACTGGCGCACCCAATTCTGTATGCGCAGTTGTGATTTCGGT
>DASQSQ010000054.1:0-7132 GCA_035642315.1 Mycobacterium sp. | reverse complement strand
GCTTTGCCGCCCGAGACGCTCGGCCAGTGCGATCACCACCGAGAACACCACCAGCGCCGTCGCTATCACCCACAGGTTGCGCACGCCCGAGCGGATCTCGTCCTTGAAAAGCAGACCGAGAATGCAAATAGGGATCGTCCCGATGATGACGTACCAACCCATCCGGTAGTCGGCGTTGCGGTGCGCGGTCACCAGCAGCCCGTTGAACCAGGCTTTGCCGATCCGCCAGATGTCGCGGGCGAAGTAGACCAACACGGCGAGCTCGGTGCCCAGCTGGCTTACCGCGGTGAATGACGCGCCGGCGTCATCGGCGAAGAACAGCCGCGACACGATCGCCAGGTGACCCGACGACGACACCGGCAGGAACTCGGTCAGACCCTGGACCACGGCCAAAACGACGACCTGCCACCAAGACATCGCGGGCGTCGCAGTCACGACGACGACCGTACCGGGTGATCTAGTTGGAAACCTCGGCGAGGGCGACCGCGTCGCGGACCGCGGCAGCAAGACTGCGTTCGTCGGTGACGTCGACGTCGACAATGTTGCACCGCAGCGTGGTGACCACGTCTTCGGGCTGCGGAACCGGACCGCTCAGCCGGTGCCGGTATATCTCGAGGAGAAGCCACTGACCTTCGATCCGAAAAGCGAAGCTGCGGCCGTCACCGACTTGACCAAAGCCGCTGGCCAGCACCTTGGCCGAGAAGACGCCCAACCACATGTCCTCGATAGCAAACTCTGGGTCAGGATAATGGTGGTCGCGGGCGACGCTCATATCGCGACCATACCTCGCAGATGGTTTTCGCCGGCGGCGGCGGGTTTGGGGCGCACCTTTCGATGTTCCCCTAGGATCGGACTCCAATCCGATAGCCCCCTTTATCCCCCGCTATACGGGCGCCCCCCGAGTATCCGAGAGTTACCCTGTGCCACCACACCCCAAACACAGCGCACATATCGCCCGTCTGCAGGCCGCTGGCCTGCTGCTTTTCCTGACGCTGGTGGCGGGGTGCTCCTCGAAGACGCTCGAGGGAACCCCACCCGCGATCGAGCCCGCGCAGCCGGCCGATTCTCCGCCGCTGTCGCGGGCTCCGGCGGGTGTGGTGCGTCCGCTGACCGGCAAGGCCGCGGCGGCCATATTCGACAGCCGCACAGCGCAACTGGCGATCTTGACTTACGGGTCGACCCCCACGGCGACCGCCAACATCACCGTGATGGGCTCTCAGCAAACACCTTCACGCGTCATCGACCTGCCGGGCCCGGCGACCGGGCTGACCGGTGACGGCGGCAACGCTTATCTGTCCACCCGCGGCGGGTACTTCGTGGTCGATCTGTCGGCCGGACGAGTCACCCGCGTGGGTATCAGCGGCGCGGAGAACGTCGATTTCACCGCTATCGCCCGGCGCGCCGACGGCACCGTGGCGTTGGGCACTGGCGACGGCACGGTGTACACGCTTGCACCGGGGCAGCAGGCCGGTGGCAACCGAACAAAGGTCTTTGCACACGTTGATTCTCTTGCAGCACAGGGCAATACGGTGGCCGTGTTGGATCGCGGGCAGACATCTGTCACCACAATCGGCGTCGACGGCAAGGTCGGCCAGGCATTGCGCGCCGGCCAGGGTGCCACCACGATGGCGGCCGATCCCGCCGGCCGGTTATTGGTGACCGACACCCGCGGCGGCGAGTTGCTGGTGTTCGGTGTCGACCCGCTGATCTTGCGTCAGGCTTACCCGGTATCGCAGTCCCCATATGGCCTGGCCGGATCTCGTGCGATCACCTGGGTGTCGCAGACCTCGGCGAATACGGTGATTGGGTACGATCTCTCAACCGGAATCCCTGTGGAAAAGGTACGGTACCCAACCGTGCAGCAACCCAACACGCTGGCCTTCGACGATGCCGCGGGCACGTTGTATGTGGTGTCGGGTTCGGGCGCGGGCGTCCAGGTGATCGAGCACGCGGCGGCGGGTCCACATTGACAACGGCACGGCGCAGCCAACTGCCGGCGGGTTGGGACAGCGAGCTGTCCGACGAATACGAGTGGGTGCCGTTGCGGCTGCCGCCGGAGGTGACCAGGCTCAGCGCGTCGACCCGACTGTCCATCGAAGCGGAGTACCGCGGCTGGGAATTGACCCGGGTGCGGCTCTACACCGATGGAAGCAGGCGGGTGTTGTTGCGCCGCAAAAAGTCTCGCATCGCGAACGCCCGGCCCGACCAGCCGGAACTGTGACGGTGCGCGCCCCGCGCGACGACCGTCATCAGTTATACGGCGCGCTTCGTCGGTTGCTGTTCCTGGTGCCGCCCGAACGCAGCCACGAGCTGGTCTTCGCGGCGCTGCGTGGCGTCACCAAGGCTGCCCCGGTACGGCGACAACTGACCCGACGACTGGCGCCGACCGACCCGGTGCTGGCCAGCACGGTGTTCGGGGCGCGCTTCCCCGGGCCACTGGGTCTGGCCGCGGGTTTCGACAAGGACGGCGTCGGGCTGAAAGCCTGGGGTGCACTGGGATTCGGCTACGCCGAAATCGGCACCGTCACCGCCCACCCGCAGCCGGGCAATCCGGCTCCTCGGCTGTTCCGGCTGCCCGCCGACCGAGCACTGCTCAACCGGCTGGGCTTCAACAATCACGGGGCCGCTGCGCTGGCGTCCAAACTGGCCCGGCACAGCGCCGATGTGCCGATCGGCGTCAACATCGGCAAGACCAAGGCCACCCCGCCCGAGGCCGCCGCCGATGATTACCGGGCCAGCGCCCGCCTGGTCGGGTCGCTGGCGACGTACCTGGTGGTCAACGTCAGCTCGCCGAATACTCCCGGGCTCCGCGATCTGCAGGCGGTCGAGTCGTTGCGCGGCATCCTGTCGGCAGTGCTCGCCGAGACCTCGACGCCGGTGCTGGTGAAGATCGCGCCGGACCTGGCCGACCCCGACATCGACGAGATCGCCGACCTGGCAGCCGAGTTGGGTTTGGCCGGCATCGTTGCCACCAACACCACGGTGTCGCGCGACGGTCTGCGCACCCCCGGTGTCGATGGTCTGGGCAGCGGCGGCGTGTCGGGGCCGCCGCTGGCGCACCGCGCCGCCGAGGTGCTGCGGCGACTCTACGGCCGGGTCGGCGATCGGCTGACGCTGATCAGCGTCGGCGGCATCGAAACCGTCGACGACGCCTGGGACCGCATCACCGCCGGGGCATCGCTGCTGCAGGGCTATACCGGCTTCATCTATGGCGGAGGCTTGTGGGCCAAGCACATTCACGACGGCCTAGCCGTTCGGCTGCGCGACGAAGGGTACTCCTCGTTGAGCGAGGCCGTCGGATCCGCGACCCGCTGATGATCAGCGCTGTTCGTAGGTTCCGTAGATGACGGCTCGGGCGATCGCATGCTGAAACAGGTTGAAGCCGAGGAAGGCAGGGCTCGCGTCCTCGGTGAGGTCGAGCTTCTCGACATCGACGGCGTGCACGGCGACGTAGTAGCGGTGCGGCCCGTGGCCGGGCGGCGGCGCAGCGCCGACATAGCGGCGCATACCGGCATCGTTGACCAGCGTCAGCGCGTCGCCCGGTAATTCGTTGCCATCACCAGCCCCGTCGGGCAACTCGGTGACCGAGGCTGGCAGGTTGGCCACCGCCCAGTGCCAGAAACCGGACAATGTCGGGGCATCCGGGTCGTAGACCGTCACTGCGAAGCTGCGGGTCTCCTCGGGGAAACCAGACCAGCTCAGCTGCGGGCTGACGTCTTCGCCGCCTGCACCCAGGATCCCGCTGATTTGGGGTGTCGCCAGCGGCTGCCCGTCGGTGATCGACGCCGACTCCAAATGAAACGACGGCAATTTGGGCAATGCAGCGTACGGGTCGGGCGGTGCGATCATGGTCGATTCCCTCTCTTGTTAGCAGTGTGTCAAGAAGTGTGTTAACACCTCGGTGCCGAACCTCAGCGCATCGACGGGTACCCGTTCGTCGATGCCGTGGAACAGCGACGCGAAATCCAGATCCGGAGGTAGGCGCAACGGGGTGAAGCCGAAGCAGCGAATACCCAAGCGCGCGAACGCTTTCGCGTCCGTTCCGCCGGAAAGCATGTACGGCACCGTCCGGGCGTCGGGATCCACTGCCAGCAGCGCGGCGTTCATCGTCTCGACCAGGTCACCGTCGAAACTCGTCTCATAGGAGGGCAGATTGGTAACCCATTCGCGACTTACCTCGGGGCCGATCAGCTTATCGACCTCCGCCTCGAACGCCGCCTGCCGGCCGGGAAGCACCCGGCAGTCCACCACGGCCTCAGCGGTCGCCGGTACCACGTTGGCTTTGTAGCCGGCTTTGAGCATCGTCGGATTGGCCGTGTCGCGCAGAGTGGCCTTGACGATGCGGGCAACCGGCCCGAGCTTGTTGATGGCCCCTTCCAGATCCGGCGAATCGGTGTCGAAGGTATGCCCGGTCTCCTCGCCGACGGCGGCGAGGAACTGCGCCACGCTGTCGGTAACGACCAGTGGGAACTGGTGGCGCCCCAGCCGCGCGACCGCCTCGGCGATCCAGGTGACGGCGTTGTGGTCATGGGTCATCGACCCGTGTCCGGGCCGGCCGCGCGCCGTCAACCGCATCCAGTTCAGGCTCTTTTCCGCGGTCTCGATGAGATACAGCCGACACTCGCCACCGTCGCGGCGCGGCACGGTCAGCGAGAACCCGCCGACCTCCCCCACCGCTTCGGTCACGCCGTCGAACAGGTCGGGCCGGTTGTCGACCAGCCAATGCGACCCGTACTTGCCGCCGCTTTCTTCGTCGGCAAGAAATGCGAACACCAGATCGCGCGGCGGCACGACGCCGGCCCGCCGGAATTGCCGGGCGGTCACGATCATCATGCCGACCATGTCTTTCATGTCGACAGCGCCGCGGCCCCAGACATAGCCGTCCGCTATCGCACCTGAGAACGGGTGCACGCTCCAGTCGGCCGGCTCGGCGGGCACCACATCAAGATGCCCGTGGATCAGCAGTGCACCGCGGGAGCTGTCGGCGCCTTTGAGGCGCGCAAACACGTTGCCGCGTCCCGGCGCACCGGACTCCAGGTATTCGACCTGGTAGCCGACCTCTTCCAATTGGGCAGCAACCCACTGGGCGCATTCGGCCTCGCCCTTGGTGGTTTCCAGATCGCCGGTGTTGGTGGTGTCGAACCGGATCAACCTGCTGACAACGTCCACCACGTCGTCGACGGGTGTTTCGGTTGGCACCGTCACAGTCCCCTTTCCTACCATTGCGACCGATCCGCCCGCGCGGCGTCCACGTCTCGGCGTACCCGCAAACAGGACCGCCTTCACCTCGACCCGCACGGTCGCGGACAGGTTTGGGTAGGAGCAGGCCAATCCGATAGCCTTAGCTGCCAATTGATTGGCCTCGAGTCCGAGTGGCGGAATGGCAGACGCGCTAGCTTGAGGTGCTAGTGCCCTACTAATGGGCGTGGGGGTTCAAGTCCCCCCTCGGACACCAGAATTTCATAGCTATACAGATAGAAAACCCGCTCCAAACTCCGTCGGAGCGGGCTTTCTGTATTTGCTGATGCCGATTGGGCATCGCATTGATGTCCTGGTTCTGTCTGCAATGAGGCGATTCAGGCCCAAAACGGCTCTGCTGCAGGCACAGTCGCCTTGTTTCCCCGCCGCCAATGACGGCGGCTGCGGGGAACTGTTGACCGCAGTATTGCGATGTCGTGTACTGCTACAGGGGTCGGCTTAGCGAGTGCCGAGACCTACGCGTGCGGTTGCCGGCCCGTGTCCGGTGCCCAGCCCGGGGTTGCGTAGCTGGGCAAGTCCGTTAGCGATGGTCCGGTCGCGCGATCAATCGGGTTTGCGGCGAACCTCGTGGACAGAGCGACAGTTCGTTCCAGCTCGGCGAAGGCGCCTTCCGGGTGTCGACGGGCTTCGTCGAGGAAGGCTGTGCGCATTTGCTCGACGAAGTCGAGGCGAGGGTAGGCGGATACGATTCTGGCAAGCAATTCGGGGTCCATCTCCTCGCTACCGAGACCGGCAACATCGACCGCCGCGCCTGCTTGTACGACGCGATGGACCGGGACCTCTTCGACGAGAAGATTCGTGTGCCGCAGGATCGCTTCCTCGACGAGCCGGATCCGTTCGAGCGGCCAGCCGTGCCGTTCCAAAAACGCACAGGCCAACTCGGCGCCGCTATGCGCGAACTCCTTCTCCGGTTGGTGCTCGTCGGTCAAACCGAGGTCATGCAGCATCGAGGCGACGAACGCGGCCTCGTCGTCGACATCGCCTGCAGGCACCAGGCCCCGCCCAAACAGAAACGTCCGATAACTGTGGTTGAGCAGGTATGGCGGCGCCGCGGCCGCGGCAAGGTCAGCGGCAGCCGCGGCCACCGCGGTTTCGGGGATTGCGGGGATCATTCGAGCTCCTTGGTGGCTTGACATTTTGCAACAAAATCGTGGCGCGCGGGCGAGCATGTCCGCAAGGACTGGTATCCCTCATATTCGGACGCTCAGCACCGATTTGGGTGGAAACTCCATTGCCAACTTCGGCACGAAAACCGTTGCCGGTGAATTGTTGTCGGGCGCGAAGGCGTCGATCCAGCGGCCCGCGGTGGTGTCGAAGGCGGTGCAAACATCGCGTCCTAGCGCGAGCGGATCCGGGAACTTGTTCAGGATCGCCTCGCGCTCGGCATTCATGTGTTGAATCAAATCTTCGACAGTCCAACCGTCACAGCGGGTCGGCAGTCCCAACTCGGCGTCGCTGAGGTTCGCGACATCGCCGCGTAGGCGGTGGAGCGCCGCCGCGTCGAGAGCGTAGATGTCGTGGTGATCAAACATCGCGGTGGCCCAAGCGTTTTGCCGGGACTGTCGGTACTCGAGAAGCTGACGCGTCAGCGCTAGGCAAGTTATTGGACGCGGACCAAGGAAACATCCACGGTGATGATCGCGAGGCGTTGGTCGGCGATGCCATCGTCGCCGCGCCGGTAGATGCGACGGCGGGTCGGGAAGACGAACTTGTCGAACGTCTTGGGGTCGTGGGTGTAGTGCGCGACGGGAGCGCTGCCGGTCGCATCGGCGGCGTAGTCCATCCGGCGCAGCATGAAGTGCTGGTCGTAGTAGAAGACCTGATCGGAGTTGTGGTTGGCGTTGTTCGGCGGAAAGTGCACTGCGAGGCGCCG
>DASQSQ010000053.1:0-4758 GCA_035642315.1 Mycobacterium sp. | reverse complement strand
CTGAAGATTCCCGATCACCGAACGACCGCGCCACGATGCAGCTTAGACTTCGTTGTTGTGACAGCATCAGCTGAGCCAGACCCGCCGATTTCTTTTTCGGATCTGTGCAAGCGAGTCTTCCTCGGAAAGCCGTTGATCACCGAGGAATTGTCCTCCGAGAGATTGTCGAATCCCGCTGCACTGGGCGCGCTTTCACCCGATGCGATCTCGTCGACCGCTTATGGCCCCGAGCAGGTCCTCACCGAGTTGCTGCCGCAGGCCGGCCTGGCGGCGTTCGTCCTGTTGCTTCCCATCATGGGCGTCATCCTGCTGATCCTCGCGCTGGTCGCCGCCTCGTACTGCCAGGTGGTGATGGTCTACACCAAAGCCGGCGGCTCCTACATCGTCGCGCGGGACAACTTCGGGCCGAAGGTGGCGCAGGTGGCCGCGGCGGCACTGTTGATCGACTACGTCGTGACGGTGGCGGTGCAGTCGGCCGCGGGCACGGTGGCGGTGGCGTCGGCGCTGCCCGCGCTGGGGCCCTACAGCCTGGAGATCACGGTCGGTATCGTGCTCCTCATCTGCTACGCGAACCTGCGCGGATTGCGTGAAGCCGGCCGGCCCTTCGCGATTGCAACGTACGGCTTTGTGTTGATGGTCGGGCTGATGATCATCGTCGGCGTCGTTCGCCATATCTTGTGGGGCTTACCGCAATACGATCCGGGCCACGCCGCCGGAGCCGTGCCGGTCCATCACGGCAACGGTTTGGTGATGGGCGCAACGGTTCTGGTGATACTGCGGGCATTCGCCAACGGCGGTTCGTCGCTGACCGGGGTGGAGGCAATCTCCAACACAGTCAACGTCTTCCGCAAGCCGCAGGCGATCAACGCGCGGCGCGTCCTCACCGCGATGGCCTGCATCCTGGGCTTCCTGTTGGCCGGCGTCGGCTACCTGACCTATGCCACCCACGCCGCGCCGTATCTGGACGAATACCCGTCGGTGCTCTCACAGGTGGCCCGCGTCGTCTTCGGCAACGGCTTGATTGGCAACGCCATGTACATCGTGCTGCAGGTATCGACCGCCGCCATCTTGTACACCGGCGCCAACACCAGTTTCAACGGATTCCCCGCGTTGGCGAGTTTCGTCGCCGAAGACCGTTTCCTGCCGCGCCAGCTCATGACGCGCGGTTACCGCCTGGTGTTCTCGAACGGCATCATCACACTCACGGCGCTGTCGGTGGTCTTGCTGGTGGTCACCGGGGGATCGGTCAACGCGCTGGTGCCGTTCTACGCGATCGGGGTGTTCACCGGCTTCTCGATGGCCGGTTATGGCATGACCAAATACCATCTCACGCATCGCGAACCGGGCTGGCAATACAAGTTACTGATCAACCTGTCCGCCGCGATCCTGTCCACGGCCGTGGTGGGCATTTTCGCGGTGGCCAAGTTCACCGAAGGCGCCTGGCTGGTCGTCGTTGTCTTCCCGCTGCTGGTCATCGCGCTGATACGGCTCAACCGGGAGTACCGGGCCGAGGCCGCGATCCTCGAGGCCTTCCGCACCGACCGTCCGGAGTTGGTGAAGTACGCGCGACATCGCGTGTTCGTCCTGGTCAATTCGCTTGACCTCGCGGTGCTCGAGGCGCTGCGCTACGGAAAGGGGCTGCGTGCCGACGAGTTGATCGCGGTGCATTTCATGGTCGACGCGGCACACGCAGCGCAGTTGCGAAAGCGTTGGGAAGACTTCGATCTCGATACGCGCCTTCGGGTGGTGGACTGCCCGGACCGACAGATCATCCGGGCCTTGCACGCGCTGGTCGTGCAGGCGCAACAGGAACATCCCCACACCAACGTGACGGTGCTACTACCGCGCAGAACCTATGCGCCAGTGCTGGGACGACTGCTGCACGACCGCACTGCGGACAAGATCTCCAAGGCGGTCAGCCGGATTCCCGACGCCGCTGCGACGATCGTGCCTTACGACGTGCAATCCCGGATCCGCGAAGCGTTCCCGGACATCTTGGAAATGCGCATCGCGCGCCAGGTCGAGAAGATCGAGAACCGGATTTGGCAGGGCGAGAACCAGACCGTAGAAGACTACGAGCATCCGGAGCGGACAGCGGCGGTGATCCCAGTGGGCCACGTGACCCCGGGACGCCGTGCGACAGTCGAAGGCCGAGTCAGCCAAGTCGAGGACATCGCCAAAGGTCAAAAAACATTTCGGTGGATCGTGGTCGGCGACGATAGTGGCGAGATCCGCGTTACCTTCCGGCCCGGGGAAGGCGACGACATCCAACCGGGCCAAGTGGTGCGGGTCACCGGAAAGGCGAGCCAGAGCGGCAACCGCCAGGTATCGATGGCCGACCCGACCTACCAGGTCATCGAGGTCCCCGAGGAGTCGTAGAGCTACGTGCGTATCCATCCGGAGGTTTCGGACGCGCTGGTCGCCGGACGGCCCGTCGTCGCGCTGGAGAGCACGATCATCAGTCACGGCCTTCCGCGTCCGGACAACCTGCGGGTCGCGCGCGAGATCGAGCAGGCGGTGCGCTCCGGCGGGGCGGTGCCGGCCACGATTGCGATCGTCGGTGGCGTGCCGCACATCGGTCTGGACGACGCCGCGCTGCGACGCATCGCAGAGGGGCACGCGGTGGTCAAGGCCAGTGTCCGCGACATCGCGGTGCTCGCGGCCCGCGGTGGCGAGGGCGGGACGACGGTCGCCGCGACCGCGCACCTGGCGGCGGCGGCCGGCATCACGGTGTTCGCCACCGGCGGGCTGGGCGGCGTGCATCGAGGAGCGCGCGAAAGCTGGGACGAGTCAGCGGATCTCACGACTCTCTCGCGCACCGGCGTGCTGGTGGTGTGCGCGGGGGTGAAGTCGATTCTGGATGTCGCAGCGACCCTGGAGCGACTGGAGACCCTCAGCGTTGGGGTGATCGGCTACTGCACCGACCAGTTCCCCGGCTTCTACCTCGCCGATTCCGGATACCCGGTGGGCTGGCGGGTGGACACGCCGTCCCAGGTCGCCGACGTGTTGCGGGCCAGACGCCGGGTGGGCACCGACGGGTACGGCCTGGTGCTGGTCAACCCCATCGCACCGGGCGACGAGATGGACCGTGCCCTGCACGACCGGGTGCTTACCGCCGGCCTGGCCGCCGCCGACACCCAGGGTGTCCGCGGCAAGGACGTGACGCCGTTCCTGCTCGACTTCTTCCACCGCGAGACGCACGGCGCGTCGCTGGCCGCGAACGTCGCCCTGGTGCTGTCCAACGCCCGGTTGGCGGCGGAGGTGGCCGCCGCCTACGCCGTGAAGATGTAGTCGTCGTCGTGTGGCTCCGCCAGCATGCGCTCGAGCCGCTTTCGGTCGAACGGCCACAGATCGATGTGGTTGTCGTCGTCGAAATACCATGAGTTGCAACCGGTATTCCATACGGTCGGGACCATCGCTTCGGCGACGTCGTCGGCGAAGCGGCTGGTGGCTTCCTCGTTGACTTCGACGGTGGTGATCTCGCCGTCGCGGAATCGCCGTAGCCAGGTGGTGATGTAGCGGGCGGTCAGTTCGGCGACGTGTTGCAGCGACATCGACCCGGTGGGCGAGTTGGGTCCGAGGATGGTGAAAAGGTTGGGGAATCCGGGGATAGCGGTCATTCCCCACGCGCGAGGACCTTTCGCCCACGCGTCATCGATCGACAGCCCGTCGCGGCCGCGCAGGGCCATCGGGCGCATGTAATTGTGGGCCTGGAATCCGGTGGCGAGCACGATCGCGTCCAGGTCGTGGTGCACGCCGTCCGCTGTCCGCAGACCGGTCTTGGTGGCCTCGGCGATCGGCTCGCTGACGAAGCTGGCGTTTGGCTTGGAAATTCGCCGGTAGTAGTTGCCGGAAAGCACCTGCCGTTTGCAGAAGGGTTCGTAGTCAGGGGTCAGCAGGGCGCGAAGGTCCTTGTTCCGCACCATCATTCGCAGGCATATCCAGCCGTAACGCTGGGCGAGCCGTCGTCGCCAGGTCGGCCGGATGACCAGGTCGACCAAGTAGTCGGAACCGACGAGCTGCGACAGCCGCACGGCCGTGTGCTGTTTCGGTAGCGCCCGAAGCATCCGGCCGACGAAGCGTGGCTGCCTCAGCCCCATTGGCATCCACATCACCCATTGCGGCGTGCGGGCGAAGTGGGTGATGTGTGCCGCCTCGGGCTGCAATGCGGAAAAGACCTGCACCCCAGTCGATCCGGTGCCGATCACCGCAACGCGTTTGCCCGTCGTGTCGATGTCGGTCCAACGCGCGGTATGCACGACCGGTCCGTCAAACGAGTCAAGGCCGGGAATGTCCGGCATGAACGGGTGGTGCAGTATCCCGGTGGCGGCGATGACAAAATCCGCGCCGATCTCGTCTCCGCCCGCGGTGGACAACCGCCATCGGTGGTCGGCGAACACTGCCGAGGTGACTTCGCAGTCCAGCCTCAGATGCGATTCGAGTTGCAGATCTTCGATGAGGTCGTGGTGATACTGCTGGATCTCGTCACCCGTTGCCCACACGTGTTTCCAGTCCGGCTTCGGCGCGAACGCGTATTGGTAGCCGTACGAGGGCACGTCGCATCGCAGGCCGGGGTAGCGGTTCCAATGCCAGACACCACCAACGTCGGAGCCCTTTTCCAGAATCGTGAAGTTGGTGAAGCCGGCTTGCCGGAACACATGAGCCGCGGCGATTCCCGCCATGCCGGCACCGATGATCACGATCCGCGGATCTCGGCTGCCGGGGGTGGCGGTCATGTGCGAACCCTATGCATGCCAA
>DASQSQ010000052.1:0-2979 GCA_035642315.1 Mycobacterium sp. | reverse complement strand
TCGGCCGGCGTCATGCGCCGCTCCTCCTCATCGCTTCGCTCTGCATCGTCGCGGCCGGCGTCATGCGCCGCTCCTCCTCATCGCTTCGCTCTGCATCGTCGCGGCGCGCGTCATGAACCCGACGCCGATCGGTTCGGCGCGCGGGACGGCTCGGCGTCGAAGGACGCGGGCACCGCGTGCACGGCGGGTTCGCCGGCCAGTGCGAGGATCTCGTCGAAACCCTCCAAGAAGCATCGCGCCCATAACTTCTCATCGCGCACCGCGGCACGGTCGTAACGCGAGGTGATCGTGCAGTAGCCGCCCCTCGATATCAGCACGACCATCATCGCGACGCCGGGCAACGGACCAATGCCGTACTGTCGCAAGATCTTTGCACCGGCCAGAAAGGTGTCGCCGGGGAAGACCGGAACGTTGCTGGCCTGCACGTCGGAGCCGACGATCGAGCCGGTCATCGACTCCAGCAACGGTGTCGGCAACACGCTCAACACCGGCGCGATGGAGCCGATGATGTCCATGGCGGGCTCGTCGCGGCGCTGGGTCATCTGGGCGCGGATCCTCCTCATCCGGTCGACCGGATCCGCAGTACCGATTGGCGCGGCCAGGTTCACCCCGGTGAATCGGTTGCCGCCGGCCGCGTCGGACTCGGCACGCAAGCTGACCGGCACTGCCATCGGCAGCGTGGCGACCGGCACGCCGAGTGCCTCGTGGTAACGGCCCAGCGCACCGCACAAACCGGCCAGGTAGGCGTCGTTGATCGAGCCCCCGCCCGCTTTTGCCGCCCGGCGTAGGTCGGCGAGTGGGATGTCGAGCGCTTCGCTGCGGGTGGCCAGGCTGCGGCGACGAAGCAGCGGTGACGGTTCGGCGGCCCTGCTCATCACCCGCCTTCCCGAGCGCGCGTAGTCGACCGCACCCGCCACTACGGATCCCGGGCTGAGCACCGCCCGCCCGACCGTCGATACGACTCCCGATAGGGCGCCCAGGACCCCACCGACGACATTGGCAGGCATGTGGTTGAGCCCTTCGCGCATCAAGTCGTTGGCCGAGAGATCTTGCGGAATAGGCTGCGCCGGCGTCGGCTGGGACGGCGCATCCCGCTCGAGATCGTAAATCTGGGCGAACATCTCCACGCTGCCGACACCGTCAGTGACTGCGTGGGACAGGTGCAGCAGCGTCGCGGCCTTGCCGTCGGCGAGGCCCTCGATCAGGGTGGCCGTCCACAGCGGTCGGGCGATGTCGAGCGGCGACTGCACCATCACCTCGGCCAGGTCGAATACCTGCCTCAGCGAGCCTGGTTCGGCGACCCGCATCCTGCGCACGTGGAAGTCCAGGTTGAAATCGGGATCGACCACCCAGCGTGGCGACGCCGTCGGCAAGGTCGGCACAACCACCTTCTGCCGCAGCCGCAACACGCGTCGGGACGCATTCTCAAACCGGGTCCGGAAGCGGTCCCAATCCGGGGTGGTGTCGAGGATTTCCAGCGCCATGATGCCCGAGCGGGTACGCGGGTTGGCCTCTCCGCGGTGCAAGAGGTAATCGACCGGCCCCAGCGCCGCGGGCAATCCGGCCGCGTCGACCGTCTCAGCCACCGGCACTCCTCCGTCCTGTCACCGCGCCCGCTACTCGACGCGCCCATACGCTTTGCCAAGGCCCAGCGTCGCACCGTGGGCCACTCCAACGCTAGCCCGGTTGGCGCGGTGGCGGTAGCCGATTGTGCGGATCAGAACACCAGGTTAAACGTGCCGACGAGACCCTGCGAATTGCCCTGTTGGGCTGCCGGATTGGAACTCCACGGCCGGTTGTGCACCGGACAGTTCAGCTGGCTGGTGTTGCTCGTCTACGCGAAGCCGCCGATCGCGAGCGGAGATATCGGCCGTAAACGACGCCGAAAAAGTCGGCGACCGCGTCGGCAGCCAGGCGGGACCGGACCGTGGCGAAGATGTCGAAGGCGTGGTGAGCGTTGGGCAGCTCGGCGTAGCAGACGGTAGGGGCCCCGGCCTCGCGCAGCGCCGCGGAGAAGGCCTGCGCCTGCACGCTGGGAATCACCGAATCGCTTTCGCCGTGCAGCACAAAGAACGGCGGTGCGTGACGGTGCACACGTGAAATCGGTGACGCCGACGCGAACAGTTCAGGCTGTTCGGCATACCGCGCTTGCATCACGAAATGCTCGAGAAACGGAAGCATCATGTCGTGCATTTTGTTGACATCGGTCAGGTCGTAGACACCGTAATAGGGTGCTGCCGCCTGAACGGTCGTGTCGGCATCCTCGAAGCCGGGTTGCAGTCGCGCGTCGTTCGCGGTGAGCGCGGCCAGCGAAGCCAATTGTCCGCCGGCGGAGCCGCCCGTCACCGCGATGAAGTCCGGGTCGCCACCGTAGTCGGCGATATTGTCGCGGACCCAGGCCAGAGCCCGTTTGACGTCGATGATGTGTGCCGGCCACGCGCTGCGGGGGCTCTTGCTGTAATCGATGGACACGCAGATCCAGCCCAGCTCGGCCATCCGGCCCAGCAGTGGATATGCCTGCGGCCGTTTGCCGTTGACCACCCACGCTCCGCCCGGGATCTGCACCAGCACCGGTGCCCGGTCGCCCGCCTTCATGTCCGGATGGCGCCAGATGTCCAGCACGTGATCGCGGTCCGGGCCGTAGGCGATATCCGATGTCTGCGCCGCGTAACGGCGTCGGTGCCCGGTTGCCTCCAGTAGGCCCGCGCGGCGCGCGCACGCCAGGTCATCGCTGATCGGATGACGGGCCTTTTTGCGATATTGCGGTCCAAAGGAGTCGGCGAGCGCGGCGGTGAGGATGTGGTCAGCGCGCTGCGCCGCCCAGCCCGTCGCAACCCGGCCGACCGACAGCGGCGTCACTCCGGACAAGGCATGCCCGGTGACCACGTGGGGGGGAAATTCGGCCGATAGCCATTCGGCGACAAAGCGCACGACCGTCGGCGAGCCGCGGAGAAGCAGCGAGCCGGTCCGGTAAGCACC
>DASQSQ010000051.1:0-5266 GCA_035642315.1 Mycobacterium sp. | reverse complement strand
CGGCTGCACAACACCTTTCTGCGGATGAACGCCAGCGGCGTCATCTTCATCGCCGCCCTCAACGGCTCAGCGCTCGGCCTGGGCGCGGAATTCGCCTGGGCGTGCGATCTGCGGATCATGGCCGACGACGAGAAATTCTTCATCGGCCAGCCCGAGGTCCTGCTGGGCATCATGCCCGGTGGTGGCGGCAGCCAACGCCTGACCCGGCTGATTGGCACGCACAAGTCGCTGGTCGCCATTCTGGAGGGCAAACCGTTCACTCCCGCCCAAGCGTTGGCCAACGGCGCTGTCGACGAAGTGGTGCCGACCGAGGCGGTGGTGTCACGGGCGGTTGAGGTCGCCGAGCACTTCGGCAGGCGAGTCAAAGGCTCGGTCGAGGCGATCAAGCGCTCGGTGTACTTCGGCGGATCGATGTCATTGCCCGACGGCCTGCACATGGAGCGCACCGAGTTCCTGGGCACTGACCAGTCCCGGCAGGGCCAGCAGCTGATGCTGCAATACCTCGCCGACACCGAGACCATCGGTGAACTGCCGCTCTATCACGGCGACACCTACGACCAGGCCCTGCAATCAGGCACCGTGCCCGCACTGGGCGTCAACGCCGGGGAGGCCACACCAAAATGAGTGTCACGCAATCGTTCACCCGCCACGACGTCTCATTCGCCTCCGGCGACGACACCTGTATGGCCTGGCTCTACCTTCCCACCGGGGTGACCGACCCCCCGGTGGTGATTTTGGGCCACGGCCTGGGCGGCACCCGGGAGATGCGCCTGGACGCCTTCGCCGAACGCTTCGCCCAAGCCGGCATCGCGGCTCTGGCGTTCACCTACCGACACTTCGGTGACAGCACCGGCCAACCCCGCCAACTGTTGTCCATCAAACGTCAGTTGGCGGATTGGGACGCTGCCATCGCCCACGTCAAGGGTCGCCGCGACGTCAATGGCGCGCGAATCGCGTTGTGGGGCAGCTCCTTCGGCGGTGGTCACTCGATCACCGTCGCGTCACGGCATCCGGAACTCAAAGCCGCGGTGGCCCAATGCCCGTTCACCGACGGGCTGGCGTCCGCGCTGGCGCTCGGACCGTTGGCCGCGCTGAGAGTGCTGCCCTCGGTGGCCAAGGACTACGCCACGATCCTGCGCCGGCGACCACCGGCAATGATCCCGCTGGCCGGGCCGCCCGGCTCACTGGCCCTGATGAATGCCCCCGACGCGTTACCCGGCTATCAGGCCCTGCTGCCGGCAGAAACCATGTTCCGCAACGAGGTCGCCGCCCGCGTCGCCCCGACCATCATGACCTACCGGCCCGGACGGGCGGCCCACAAGATCGCCTTCCCGATCCTGTTCTGCATCAGCGACACCGACACCGTCACCCCACCCGAACAGACCCAGCGCTACGCCGAGACCGCACCGCGCGGGGAGATCAAGCACTACGGCGCCGGCCACTTCGAGTTCTACCTCGGCGACCCGTTCGAGCACCTGGTCGCCGACCAGACTGAATTCCTGACCCGCCACCTGTACCCGCCCGGAGCGCGGGCGTGACCGCCAATCCCGCCGACGCCCCGGGCGGACGGCTTCCGCTGCCTGACCACAGCGCCGCCCCGACGGCCCCCAGCACGACCACGGAGGCGAACCGATGAAGGCATTCGCGCTGACCCGCTACGGCAAGACCAATAGCGTCGCCGCCGTCGAACGCGACCAACCCGACGTGGGCGATGACGACGTCCTGGTCCAGATCCACGCCGCCAGCGTCAACCCGCTGGACCTCAAGATCCGCAACGGCGAACTCAAGCCGCTTCTCCCGTACAAACTTCCGATCGTGCTGGGCAACGACCTGGCCGGCGTCGTGGTCAAGACCGGTCGGCAGGTACGCGGCTTCACCGTTGGCGACGCCGTGTACGCCAAACCCCGACAGGATCGCATCGGCGCTTTCGCCGAGTACCTCGCTCTCAACGAGGACGACGTCGCGCTCAAGCCAGAGCGACTCGACATGACACAGGCGGCGTCGCTGCCGCTGGTCGCGCTGACTGCCTGGCAGGCACTGGTCGTCAAGGCCGGCGTTCAGCCTGGGCAGAAAGTGCTCATCCACGCCGGCTCCGGCGGGCTGGGCAGCATCGCCATTCAACTGGCCAAACACCTCGGCGCCACCGTCGCGACCACCACCAGCGCCAAAAACGCTTCCTGGGTCAAGGATTTGGGCGCCGACGTCGTCATCGACTACAAAACCCAGGACTTCGCCGACGAGCTGAGCGGCTACGACCTCGTGTTGGACACCCAGGGTGGCGCCACGTTGGAGAAGTCGCTGGAAGTGCTCAAGCCCGGCGGCGCGGTGATCTCGGTGGCCGGACCGCCCGACCCGGTGTTCGCCCGCGAGTTCGGGGCGAATTGGTTTCTGGTTCAGGCGATGCGAGCGCTGAGCTCGTCCATCCGGCGCAAGGCCAGAAAACGCTCAGTGACCTACTCCTTCCTGTTCATGACCGCCAACGGCGAGCAGCTACGCGAACTGAGCACCCTCGTCGATGCCGGAGTAATCCGCCCCGTCATCGATCGGGTGTTTCCGTTCCACGACACGCTGGAGGCCCTGGCCTACGTCGAGAGCGGGCGCTCCAAGGGCAAGGTCGTCGTGACCATGACCGACGAAGGTCAGTGACCGTGACCCCCGACGTGTTCGACTTCGACTGGCTGGTGATCGGATCCGGGTTCGGAGGCAGCGTCTCGGCGCTGCGGCTGTCGGAGAAGGGGTTTCGCGTCGGCGTGCTCGAACGAGGCCGCCGCTACAAGCCCCAAGATCTGCCCGCCTCAGCGTGGCAGTCCGACAAGTACACCTGGGCGCCGCGGCTGGGAAAGCTGGGCATCATGCGGACCTCGATGTTCCGCCACGTGTTCTTCCCGTCCCAGAGCGGGGTCGGCGGCGGCAGCCTGGTCTACGGCGGGGTGCTCTACCGCGCCAAGAACGAGTTCTTCCACGCTGCCCAGTGGAGGCACCTCGGCGACTGGGAGCAGCTGCTGGCCCCGCACTACACCACCGCTGAACGAATGCTGGGTGCCGCGCCCGTCCCGTTCGAATCGGTGCACCAGCAATGGATTCGGGAGATGGGCCGCCACTTCGGCACCGAGGACACCGTCACCCGCGCCCCCACCGGCGTGTTCTTCGGTGAGCCCGGCAAGACCGTGCCCGACCCGTACTTCGGTGGAGCGGGCCCCGACCGCACCGGCTGCACCCGCTGCGGCGCCTGCATGGTGGGCTGCCGCGTAGGCGCGGTCAACTCGCTGACCCAAAATTACCTGTGGTTCGCCGAACGCAACGGCGTGCAGATCTTGCCCGAACACCAGGTCGTTGACGTCGCCCCGCTGGGCAACCCCGACGGCAGCGACGGCTACCGGGTCATCACCGAACATCCCCGCGGGGGGCGCCGCCGCGACCGCCACACCTACGCCACCCGCGGAGTGGTGTTCGCCGGCGGCGCGCTGGGCACCAACGAACTGCTGGCCACCTGCAAACACGCCGGCTCGCTGCCCCGCATCAGCGATCGGCTCGGCAAACTGGTGCGCACCAACAGCGAATCCGTACTGACCGTGCTGCTGCCCGAGGACCGCGGCAGCTGGCGCGACGTTACCGCCAGCAGCAGCGTGCACGTCGACGCCGACACCCATGTCGAGTTGCTCACCTACGGACCGCACGCCGACATGCTTAGCCTCCTCTACACCGTGCTCGTCGGTGACGGCACCCGCATCACCCGGCCGCTGAAGTGGCTCGCCGCGATCGTCCGCCACCCTCGGAAATGGCTGCGGACGCTGTGGCCGGTGGGCTGGAGTCGGCGCATGGTAATGCTGCTGGTGATGCAGTCCCGCGACAACGCGATCTCGTTTCGCGCCCGCAAGCGCCACCTCGGGCGCGGCTATCGGCTCTCCACCGTGCAAAACCGCGACAAGCCCAGTCCCACCTACATCGACATAGGCAACCAGGCCGCCCGCTGGCTGGCTGAACGGACCGGCGGCATCGCCCAAAGCAACGTCCTCGAAGCGCTCGGCAACATCCCGTCGACCGCGCACCTGCTTGGCGGCGCCGTCATCGCCGACGGCCCCGCGCACGGCGTGATCGACAAGGACCTGAACGTCTTCGGCTACCACAACATGCTGGTCTGCGACGGGTCGGCGATCCCGGCCAACCCCGGCGTCAATCCCGCCCTGACCATCACCGCCCTCGCCGAACACGCCATGTCCCAAATCCCCGCGTCACAGCCGGTGCTCTCGCCGATCAGCCGGGCCGGCCTCCAGATCGATGAACAACGGTGATGACATCCGTTGCTAGTAACATCCACTCACGGCACCAAGGCACCCCCGGGGAGACGCGGACGTAACTATGCCCAAACCCGTTGAGGCTGCATCGAAATCCAAATCCGGCATTCAGCCGAGGAACACTCGGCTGGATCGCGAGGCGGCGGAAGCCCGATTGGTCACAGCTGCCATCGCGTTGCTGGCCGACAAAGGGCCCACCGAGCTTCGAGTCCGTTCGGTCGCGGATGCCGCCGGTATGTCGACGATCGCGGTGTATCACCACCTCGGCGGACTACCCGAACTCGTCAACGCCGTGGTCGAGCGAGGCTTCCAGGACCTTGGTGATGCGTTTCGCGAGACACCCGCCACAAACGATCCCGTGACCGACTTGTTCGCCATGGCATTGGCGTCGCGGCGGTTCGCCCAGGCCAATCCGCACCTCTACGATCTGATGTTCGGACTGTCCACCCGGGGCGGTTACCGTCCTGCCGACTCCGCCAGCACGGTCCGGGCCGATAGTTTCCAGGTGGCCTACGCCCTGCTGATCACCGCTTGTGACCGGCTCGTGTCGAGTGGCCGGGTCCGAGCCGACCAAAATGCCGAAGCAGTCGCGCCCCAATTATGGAGTGCCGTACATGGATTCATCACCCTCGAACTCGGCAATCATTTCGCTCATTTCCGCGAACCCGTCCGCGAAGTCCTACAGCCCACCATGGTCAACATCGCAATCGGACTGGGTGATGACCCCAAACTAGCGCTGGCGTCCCACGCCGCGGCGATGCGGGCAAGTCGCTAGCCCGCGTCATCGACGGGCAGAATTCGCCCGCCACCAGGACGGAGTGCTACCTGTCTTGCTTCGAGTTCCCACAATGCGCGCTGAACGCCGTGGTCACGGAGAAGTCGTGCATCGACGACAGGTCCGAGCACACCCCGCAGTGCCGAGACGGGGCGCCAACGCGCAGGAACGGCTACGGCGCGTCGCCGTTGTTCGA
>DASQSQ010000050.1:0-4805 GCA_035642315.1 Mycobacterium sp. | reverse complement strand
GATTCCTTTGTCAAACAGGAGGGCAGGTGGTTTATCCGCCACCGCCAAGTCATGGTCGCTTGGACCGAAACGCGCTCGCTCGCAACCCGTTAGGCAGGCATTCAGGTTCGCGCTTCAGTAAGCCGTATCGACGCGGCCCCGCGCCCGGCGCGTTTTTAGGCGGTGGGTCGGTGTCGACGATGCGCGGCAGCAGTTGTTCCAGAGGTCCCTGCACACCGATGTGCTCGACCACGCCTGGCGCGAAATCGGCTGGCGCCACACCGAATTCCCTCATTCACAACGGACCCTGAGAGCCTCCAAGCGAGATCACATCCACGACGAGGTGAAAGGGAACGGGGAAGCGTCGATCGGAGAATTACCGACCATGACGCGGTGTCGTCCTGCTACCTGCGCAAGGAGTGGTCATAGGTAGGGGTCGGCCCAGGCGCTGATGATGCGAGCCGCCCGCGCAGCCTGGTTCTTCCCGGTGAGGAGATGGTCGGCACCCTCGAGCGAAACGAAGCTGCGGGGATGTCGGGCGGTGCGGAAGATCTCGCTGGCATTAGCGATGCCAACGGTGTTGTCGGTCGGTGAATGCATAACGAGCAGCGCTCGGCGCAGGTTGCGGATCCGCTCGCGGAGATCGGCGGCGCGGACGTCCTCGATGAAATGCCGCTTCAGAGTCAGTGCCTTGCCGCCGATGAGGAGCGGCGCCTCGCCGTCGGCCTCGATTCGGTGGACCAGGGCGTCGTAGATGCGCTCGACGTGGGCAGGTTCGTATGGTGCCCCGATACTGGCCACCGCCGCCACCGTCGCACACTCGTGCGCGGCGGCGATGACGGCCGCGCCCCCGAAGGAGTGCCCGACGAGCAGCCGCACGTCGCGTCCCGACCCGTTCATGAACTCCACCGCCAAAACAGTGTCCGCGACCTTGTGGGAGAACGACCCGTCACCCCAGTCCCCCTCGGAGTCACCCAAGCCGAGGTTGTCGAAGCGGAGCATGCCGATGCCCTCGCTGGCGAGGCGCTTACAAATCCGGCTCGCGGCCGGACAGTCCTTGCCGAGGGTGAAGCCGTGGGCGAAAACGCCCCATCCGCGCACCTCCCCCGCCGGCAGATCGATGAGTCCCGCCAGGGTGGGTCCGGTGGTGCCGGGGAACCTGACGCTTTCGGGCATGCGCGTTATCCTGTCACCGCTGATCACGATCGCACGTAGCGCTGGACCTCATGCGGGAACATTGGCCAACCCGGTGATCGGCCCCCCGAGGGCGCCTCCACGCCACGAAATCGTGCGAACCGGGTCCGCTGGGTTTCGTGTAGGCAGCCAACAGACGCCACAGTGCGTTGTTCCCTTTCCGGGCCGAGTCAGTCGGCACTAAGACCGTTCCTTCAGTCGTATCCCCTTAGCCGTATGGTCGCCGCAATTACCTGCCGCGTCGATGTATGGGCCAACACTGCTGGCGCACAACAGTTGTGCCGCCGCACATCGCAGACGTCTCCGGCCTGTTGTGGGAGGTCGCCGATGGGCGGGCGACGGCATCATGGCCAATGCAGCGAAGGCGGGGAACATCGCCAGACGCCTGCGTTTTGTGCACCGCTACACCGAGGAGGCGTCTGAAGTGTAGTGCCATACCTCGACGACGGCCGCAGACGAGGCGACCATTGAAGGGCAAGCGCGAGGTCCTCAAGCGGGGGTCCCCCGCGTCGCAACAGTGCCGAAAAGCCGGTGAGACGGGTGTAGTCAATGAGCGCACTGTCGTTCCGGGGTGTCTACGACGCCATCGAGAGGCAGGTGAGCCCACGGGTCGAGGCGACGGTGAACTCTCGCGAGTACACCGCCGTCACGACTGGCGTGAAGAGGCTCCGCAGCGTGGTCGCCATCCGGGTCGAGTGTCTCAATGCCCGCCTGCTGCATCTGGTCAATCTGCCCGCCGGCTCTGACATCCGGAAACTCCGAAGGCAGATCGGCGAACTCGACTACGAGGTCCGTACATTGCGGATGACGCTGGAGGCACGGCTGGCGGAGCGGAAGGACACCAATGGCGCCGACTCCTGATCCCCTTTCCGCGCTCGGCCGCGTCCGCCAGGAGGTCGAGCGCAACGCGCTGCGGGCACGCAACGGGATCAGGATGGTGATCGGAACTTCTGCCCCGAAACTGGGCGCGACCCCGCGGGATACGTTGTGGCGCAACGGCCGTGCGCAGCTGTTCCGCTATCGCAACGACGGGGTGCGCCACCAGCCTCCCCTGTTGATCGTCTTCAGTCTGGTCAGCCGGGCCTACATCCTGGACCTCACACCAGGGAACAGCTTCATCGAGCATCTCCTGCGGGCGGGCTTCGACGTCTACCTCCTAGACTGGGGCGAGCCGGACGAGCGCGACGCCCGCAATAGCCTCGAGTTCTACGCCGACGGCGCCATCCCGGCCGCGATCCGCGCAGTGTGCAAACGTTCCGAGACCGGCGAGGTCAACCTCCTCGGCTACTGCTTCGGCGGGAACTTGACCCTACTGCACGGGGCACACCACCCCGACGCACCGATCCGCAGCCACACCGTGGTGGCGTGCCCCGTGGATTACGACCAGATGCCGTTCCGAACTGCATTCGGTTCGACAGCGCAAGAAGTCGACGAGGTGCTCGACGAGAACGGCAACGTACCGGCGAACGTTATGTTCAACGCGTTCCGGTCGCTCCGCCCCACCGCGGAGATCACCGGTTATGTCGACCTACTGGAGCGGATGTGGAACGACGAGTACGTCGCGGCGTATCAGGCGATGAACGGGTGGGGAACCGACCACATCCCGCTCCCGGGTCGTGTGGCGAAGCAGATGGCCGAGATGTTGATGCGCGAGAACGCCTTCGTCACAAACCGATTGGTGCTCGGCGGTGACCATGTCAGTTTGAAGGACATCACCGTCCCGTTCCTCGCGGTGCTGGGCGAAAAGGACCACATCGTCCCGATGTCGGCAGCCGAACCCGTCATGGACCTCGTCGGGTCTAAGCGCAAAACCGAGCTGAGGTTGACGGGTGGCCACGTGGGCATAGTTGTGGGGCGCGCCGCAGCCAAGACCACGATTCCGACCATCATCGAATTCCTGCAGAAGCAAAGCGAAACCGCATCATGATCATTCGGGGGCTGACCCGCAGCGACGTCGGTGAACTGGCTGGCCTGTTCGGTCGGCTGTCCGACCGCGACATCACCGTGATCCGCGAGAACGTGCACGACCTGGAACGCACGGAGCGCTTGGCCGACGCCGCCGACCTGCGCTGGGTGGCAGTGGCCGACGGCGGCCGGGTCGTGGGCTACGCGGCAGTCAACCGGCTTCCGGGATGGTCGGACCATGTGGGCGAGCTTCGCCTCGTCGTCGAGCCAAGCCTCCGGCGTAGCGGAATCGGTCGCAAACTCTCCCAACGGGCGCTACGGGGCGCCTTCACCGTCGGCATACGCAAAGTCGTAATCGAGTTGGCGACCAACGAGGAAGCCGTCCTCGAGATGTTCAGCCGCCTCGGCTTCACGGGCGAGGCTCTACTGCGAAACCACATCCGCGACCGCGACGGTGCCCTCAGAGATCTTGTGATCCTCGCCCACCACGCGGACGAGAGCTGGGAGACCCTGCGTGCGATCGGTGTCACCGAGGCCCTCGACGAGGCATGAGCGCCCGTCTCGCATTGCCGTCCGCTCGACGATTGCAAGGAGATGCACTATGACTCAGGTGCTGGATAGGTTCCGCCTGGACGGAAAGGTCGCAGTGGTGACCGGCGCTTCGAGCGGTCTCGGCGTGGGTTTTGCCAAGTCCTTGGCGCAGGCAGGTGCCGACATCGTGCTCGCCGCGCGTCGTTTGGACAAGCTCGCGGACACCGAGCAGGTGGTCCGGTCGGAGGGGCGCCGTGTCCAAACCGTCGCAGCCGACGTCTGCGACCCCGACGCCTGCACCCGCGTCGCCGCCGGTGCGATCGAAAAGTTTGGTCGGTTGGACATATTGGTCAACAACGCCGGCGTCGCGAGTTCCGTCCCGGCTATGCGCGAGACTCCAGACGAGTTCCGCAAAGTGATCGACGTAAACCTCAATGGCACATACTGGATGGCGCAGGCGTGCGGACGCGTCATGCAGCCGGGAAGCTCCATCATCAACATCGCCAGTGTGCTGGGGCTCACCAGCTTCCTCATGCCGCAGGCCGCGTACTCGGCCAGCAAGTCCGCGGTGATCGGCCTCACCCGTGACCTTGCCCAGCAATGGACGTCGCGAAAAGGCATCCGGGTCAACGCTTTAGCGCCCGGATACTTCCAGTCGGAGATGACCGATCAGTTCGAGGCTGGCGTTCTCGACAAGTACGTCGTTCCCCGAACGTTGTTCGGCCGCCTCGGCGACGAAGGCGAACTGGACGCGGCGCTGATCTTCCTCGCCAGCGACGCGAGCAGCTACATCACCGGCATCACCCTGCCGGTAGACGGCGGAACACTGACAAATTAATTCGCTCGGCTGCGGGTCGGGGTATCTGGGCCGGTATCAGCAGAAATGCTCGCTACAGCATCGGTTTTCGATCACCGGAACCACTGTGCTCACGACATCGGCCCGGCGCTCGGCCCACACCGAATACCGACGCCACCACATACTCCGAATCTCAGGCCTGCGCGGCGAATGTAGGGTGTTCTGGTTTGGGGTGGTTAGACGGTGAGGGCGAAGTTGGGGTTGACACCGTAGATCGCCAGGGTGCCCAGCAGGACGACTACCTGGATCGAGACCAGTGAGAATCGCATTGACCGGCCGACGGCCTCGCCGACGCCGACGGGTCCGCCGCTGGCGTTGTATCCGTAGTAGCAGTGGGTCA
>DASQSQ010000049.1:0-3923 GCA_035642315.1 Mycobacterium sp. | reverse complement strand
AGCGGGCACGGACGCCCCCGCCCCATCCGAGGCCAGGTAGTGGCGCCACATCAGCGTTGCGCCCTCACCGTCAAATGCCGGGCTCGTGACGAACTCCGCCTTCGACGCGGTGGCACGGTCATCCAGCACCGGTTGGTGCAGCAGCTGGAAAACGATCGGCGGCAGGGAGCCGTCCGCGGCGCCGTGCGCCAAACCCGCCGCCAGAGCGGCACCGGCGCTGCTGCCCGCAACGGCGATCCGGGCCGCGTCGATGCCGAGTTCGGTCGCGTTGGCCGCAACCCATCGCAGCGCCGTGACCGCATCGTCGAGCGGGGCCGGATACGGGTGTTCCGGGGATAGCCGGTAGTCGACCGACACCACCGTGCAGCCGCCGCGGCGGGCGAGTTCCACGCACTGCCGGTGATCGGTATCGAGGTTTCCCAACGCGAATCCGCCGGCGTGGCAGAACACCACCACCGGCGCCGGTTCCGTGCGCCCGCCGCGGTAGACGCGCACCGGCACGCTGGCCGCCTCGGCCTGCGCCGTGTGCTCGGCGATCTGCAGGCCTTGTGCGTCAGTGCGTTCGGCGACCTCCCGGCGTCGGTCGTTGAACGGCTCGCGCATGAGCTTGATCGCACTCAACGTGAAGTTCGTCCGCGTCGTCGCGACGGCACGCAGCGCGGGATCGAGCCGCTCCCAACCGTTCAAGCCGTCCAATTCCGTCATCGTCGCTGCCCGTCGAGCGTCGAAAGCGGATCACCCGCGACGCCGGAATCGCCGACGGCCTGGAAGATGAAGTCAGTGGACTTGAACCGGCGGGTCATCCCCCAGAAGCCGCGCGCGCTGCGCGGCCATTGCGTCACCACCCGGCCATTGGCAGCGCGAAAGTAGTTGTTGCACTGCGTGGTCCACACGGTGCCCTGCATCCACTGGTCGATCTTGGCGAGGAAGTTCGCCATCGCCGACGGCCGCACCGCGACATAGCATCCGCCCTTGCGCCGAAGGTATCGCAGTGCTCGCACGATGTAGCGCGCCTGCGCTTCGAGCATGAAGATCACGCTGTTCGAGCCGACGTTGGTGTTGGGTCCATACAGCATGAAGAAGTTGGGAAACCCGGGCACCGCCATACCGAGATATGCGTGTGCCCCGTCGCGCCAGACATCGCGCAGCGTGACCCCGCCTTCGCCGGTCACCTCGATCTCACCGAGATAGTCGGCTGCGGCGTAGCCGGTTGCGCAGACCACCACGTCGACGTCGCGCTCGGTGCCGTCCTGCATCACCAGCGACCGCGCTCGCAGATACCGCGCCGGGCTGCTCAACACCTCGACATGCGGCTGGGTTAATGCAGCCAGGTAATCCGACGAGAAAACCAAGCGCTTACAGCCCATCGGATGGTCCGGTGTCAGCTTTCGCCGCAGTTGCTCATCGGGTACCGAATTCTCCAGCAGACGCCGGGCGATCGCGGTGAACTCCTGAGTCTTCTCGCTGCCATGCTCGATCACCGAGATGTTCGCCTCGCTGCGCAGCCACAGCCGCGTTCGATAAAGCTTCTTCGCAAACGGAAGATGCGCGAATAGCCAACGCTCCCTTGAGCTGTACGGCCGATCCGGTTTAGGCAGTATCCAGGTCGGCGACCGCTGCACGGAGTACACCTTGGCCGCCACCTTCGCCAACTCCGGCACCAGCTGCGAGGCTGTCGACCCGGTGCCCAGGACGGCCACCCGGGCACCCTCGAAGTCGACCGAATGATCCCACCGCGACGAGTGCACGACCGTTCCGGTGAACGGTTCCTGCTCGACAAGTTCGGGCAACACCGGTTGGGTGAACAGCCCGACGGCCGAGATCACCACGCTGAACTCGTGCTGTTCACCCGTGCTGGTCGTCAGTTGCCAACGCTGCGCGTGCTTATCCCATCGCGCGGAACGGATTTCAGTACCGAGCCGCAGATGCGGTTGCAAGCCCTGCTCGCCGACACAGCGCTCGAAGTAGTTCAGGATCTCCGACTGCGACGACCACAGCCGCGACCAGTGCGGGTTCAAATCGAACGAGTACGAATACAGATGCGACTTGACGTCACACGCCAGCCCCGGATAGGTGTTGATCCGCCATGTTCCGCCGACTCCGTCTTCCCGATCGAAGATGGTGAAGTCCCGAAAGCCCGCACGCGCCAGTAGTATTCCCAACGCGATGCCACCGGGGCCGGCGCCGATAATGCCGATTGTCAGATCTTGAGGCATTGCCCACCGTCGACGACGAGTTCCGATCCGGTGATGAACGACGCTTTCTCGGACACCAGGAAGCCAACGGCGTCGGCCACCTCGGACGGCTGACCTATCCGGCCGGATACCGATGTCGCCGCCAGCCGGGCCTGCGTTTCGGCGTCCAGCATCGGCGTCGCGATCGGTCCGGGAAACACCGCGTTGACGCGAATGCCCGCCGGCGCGAGTTCGGCCGCGACGGCCTGGGTCAGGCCGCGCAACGCCCACTTCGACGAGCCGTAGGCGATGTGGTTCGGAAACGGGCGGATCGCGCCGGTGCTGCAGGTGTTGACGATCGCCGCACCCGCTGCGGCGCGGAGCGGGTCGAGTGCCGCGTGGATACCCAGGAAGGCACCCAGACAGTTCACCCGCCAAGCTTTTTCGAACCCATCGGCCGACTCGTCATCGATCGAGGCGCGGTGCAGCACGCCGGCGTTATTGACCAGAGCGGTCAACGACCCGAACCGGCCGACGGTGGTCGCGACGGCCTGCTGCCACCCCGATTCCGACGTCACGTCCAGCGGAATCGCAATCACCCCGTCGTCGTCTTGGCCGTCCACCGCGGCGCGCAGTTCATTGGCGCTGACGTCACAGGCTGCGACGAAAAACCCGTCGGCGCGCAACCGTTGGGTGATGGCCCAGCCCTGTCCGCGCGCAGCTCCGGTGACCAGCGCCACGCGTCGTTCAGTGGTCACGGTGACGGAACCTCCGGGCGATCAGCGAGGCCGCCGCTGGTGATGAAACGGCATCGCCGCCGACGGAATCGCCACCGTCTGCCGTCGCGGCTCAGTTCGTCGTCGAACAGGGCGGGCCGCAGATGCTGGGTGCCGGCTTCGACGAGCAGCACCTGGGAACGTGCGGTGGCGGCGTCGCCGGATACGTCGACCCTCGATACCCCGGTCAAATGCAAGCCGCGCGGCGCGGATTCGAACATGGCGCGGATTTGGTCACGCCCGTTGAATTCCCTTCCGAACACCACGAACGCGCCGTCGTCGGTGAAAAGATCCACGCATCGGTCGATGTCGTCGGTGTCGAGTGCCAATGCGTAGCAGGCGATCAAGTCGCGGATCGCGCGGTCGTCGCTCACTGGGCCGTCGCTTCATTCAGGCCCGCCGCGGCGCCGCGCCGCAACGCCTGGGATTCCGACGCCAGGGTGATCAACTGAAAACCCTGTTGTGCCATGGCCTGACCGACTTTGCCGTCGCCGGCATGAATGCCTGGCACCAGTCCGGCGGCGGACGCGGCGCGCCGGATGTCGGCGATCGCGTCGCGCACGGCCGGGTGAGTGGTCGCCTTGGTGACCTCGACGCCCATCGAGATCGCCAAATCGGCGGGCCCGACGTAGATTCCGGCAAGCCCCGGCACGGCGCATATCTCCTCGACATCGGCCAGCGCCGCGGCGGTTTCGATCATCGCGAACACGCTGGCCCGGGACTCCAGTGCAGCCGTGTCGTAGCCGAGGCTGGCTCGCAACGGACCGAAGCTTCGCACGCCGGTGGGCGGGTATCGCGTCGCGGCCACCGCGGCGGCCGCCTGGTCGGCCGATTCGATCATCGCGACGATGATCGCGTCGGCACCCGCGTCGAGCACCCGCCCGATCGGCGCCGCGTCGGCAGCGGGCAACCGCACCGCCGTGCCGATCGGCACGTGCTCGAGGCGGCGGAGGATGTTGGCGATGTCGGCGTC
>DASQSQ010000048.1:0-4593 GCA_035642315.1 Mycobacterium sp. | reverse complement strand
CGGGCCCGCCTCAATGGCGACTGGCTCATCCCGCTGCCGTCAACCTTCACAACCCGCCAGGCGATGGCGATCGGCACCGCAGGCTACACCGCTAGCCTTTGTGTGGACGCTCTGCTGCAACACGGGTTGTCTCCGCATCAGGGTGAGGTTCTGGTCACCGGGGCAACCGGCGGCGTTGGGACCGTCGCGATCGCATTACTGAGTGCGGCCGGGTTCAAAGTGGCTGCTGCGACAGGAAAGTCGTCCGAACAGCAGTTCCTGCAGCAACTCGGCGCCGTGACCGTGTTGGACCGCGCTGAGTTGAGCGACGCCGGCAAGCCGTTGCAGAAAGAGCGTTGGGCGGGCGTCGTCGACGCCGTCGGCAGCCATACACTGGCCAACGCTTGTGCGCAAACACGTTATGGCGGCGCGGTTGCCGCATGCGGCCTGGCTCAGGGCATGGATTTCCCGGCGAGTGTTGCGCCGTTTATTCTGCGCGGCGTCTCGCTGCTCGGCATTGACAGTGTGATGGCGCCCAAGCAGCGGCGCATCACCGCATGGGAGCGCCTAGCGCGCGATCTGGACGCCGGAGCGCTGGATTCGATCGCCCGGGAAGTCGGACTGCAAGAGTCGATCGCTTCGGCGGGGGAACTCATGGATGGCAAGGTGCGGGGCCGCATCGTTGTCGACGTCAACCGCTGACGGGAGCAATGATGGCCGAGAAGATGACCACCTCGTCGAGCGTCCAGCTCGATTTGTCCGACGTCGATCACCGCGTGGGCAAGCCGGTGGGCGGCGGGCAGTTGTGGGATCCGTGTAGTTCGTCCGACATCCGGCGCTGGGTGATGGCGATGGATTACCCCAACCCGCTGCACTGGGATGAGCAGTTTGCCCGCGACTCGAAGTACGGTGGGATCATCGCACCGCAGTCCATCGCGGTGGCCCTCGACTACGGACACGGAGCAGCGCCGGCGTGCGTGGGCCATATTCCGAACAGCCACTTGATCTTTGGTGGAGAGGAGTGGTGGTTCTACGGCTGTCCCGTGCGACCGGGAGACAAGTTGTTCCAGGAACGTCGGTTCCACGACTACAAGGTCACCGAGACGAAATTTGCCGGGCCGACCATGTTTTCACGCGGCGATACCATCCACATCAACCAGCACGGCGCCCTGGTGGCACGTGAGCGTTCCACCGCGATCCGCTACCTCTACGAGGAAGCGACAAAACGCGGAATGTTTGAAAATCAACTTGGCGAGATCAAACGCTGGACCCAAACTGAGCTCGAGGCAGTCGAACGGCTGCGGCGGGAGTGGCTCGAGTCCAACCGGATGGGTGTCTCACCGCGCTTCGACGAGGTGAAGATCGGCGACACGCTGCCTCGTCGCGTGATCGGCCCGCACAGCATCGCCAGCTTCACCACCGAGTACCGGGCGTTCCTGTTCAATATTTGGGGCACGTTCCAGTGGGTGGCGCCCGCCGGTATCGAGGATCCGTGGGTCTACCAGGATCCAGGGTGGGGCAAGGACTTCGCTTTCGACGAAGAAGACGCGAAGATCGATCCGCGCAAGCGCGACGGGCTGTACGTTGGCCCATCGCGCGGGCATATTGACGCCGAGCGGGCCAGCGAAGTAGGCATGGCACGCGCCTACGGCTATGGCGCGACGATGGGCGCCTGGTGCACCGACTATCTCGCGTATTGGGCCGGCTACGACGGCATGGTGCGCCATTCCAAGGCCGACTTCCGTACGCCGGCGTTCGAGGGCGATGTGACCTATTTCGATGCCGAAATCGTCGACAAGCAAGCGGAGTCGACCTGGGGTGTGCCTCTCGTACAGGTAAAGCTGCGCTTGACCAACCAGAATGGCGAGATGCTGGTGGGCTGCACAGCCGAGGTCGAACTGCCGTTGTAGCCATGGTCGCTGAGTCGGGTTCGTCAACTGCACAAGGTGTTTCGCTCGTGTCGGGACCGCCCCTCGCGGATGAGCCTGGACTGGGTTCGCTCACGCTGGCAGGTTTCTTGCGCGACGTGACGCGGATGTACGGAGAGCGGGAAGCGCTGGTGTGGCGCACCAGCGACGGCGTCACGCGGTGGACCTATACGCAGCTGTGGGAAGGTGCGATCGAGGTGGCGCGTGCGCTGCGCGCATGCGGTCTCGGCAAGGACAGCCGCGTCGGCGTTTTGATGACGAATCGGCCGGAATGGCTTGCGGCGGTGTTCGGTACTGCCCTGGCCGGTGGGGTGGCCGTCACCCTCAGCACGTTTTCTACGCCGCCCGAATTGGACTATCTGTTGCGGGCCTCTGCCGTTTCGGTGCTGTTGTTCGAGCGCACCGTGCTGACGAAGGACTTTGCCGCCATCCTGGCCGAGCTGGAGCCCGCGATCGGCACAATCCAGCCGGGGCAGCCGGGCACGCTGGAATCGGCGAGATACCCGTTTTTGCGCCGGCTCGCGCTGCTGGGCGAGCCGGCGCCTGGCATCGAGACCTGGGACGAGTTTCTGGCATACGGCCGCACCGAACCTCGTGAGCTGGTCGAGGCGACTGCGTCGGCAGTGCATCCGAGCGATGCCGCGGTGCTGTTCTTCTCCTCTGGCTCCACAAGCAAGCCGAAAGGAATTTTGAGCGCGCACCGGGGGGTGTGCATTCAGCTGTGGCGCTTCCGGCGGATGTACAAGTTCAGCCCTGATGACCATGTTCGAGGCTGGACCGCCAACGGCTTTTTCTGGTCTGGGAATTTCACGATGGTGCTTGGATCCACGCTGGCCAGCGGCGGGGCCCTAGTCCTGCAATCGACGTTTGACGCCGCCGAGGCGCTCGAGCTGATGGCGGCCGAGCGGGTGAACTTTCCGTTCGCCTGGCCGCATCAGTGGACCCAGTTGGAAGGCGCGCCCAATTGGGATCGAGTGGATTTGAGCAGCGTGAAGTTCGCGGATTTCAAGACCCCGATTGCGCACCATCCCACCGTTTCCAGCGAGTGGTATGAACCGGGTCACGCCTACGGCAACACCGAAACATTCACCATCACAACCGGTTACCCGGCCAACACGCCATCCGAAGTCCATGCGGGGAGCTTCGGAGTGGCGCTGCCAGGTGTCACACTTAAGATCACTGATCCGCTAACCGGGGAGATTGTGGCGCGGGGCAAGCCGGGCGAAATCAGCGTCAAGGGACCCACGCTGATGCTCGGCTATATCGGAACCCCGCTGGACGAAACCCTCGACTCGGAGGGCTTCTTTCCCACCGGCGACGGCGGCTACCTCGATGAGGCTGGGCGACTTTATTGGCAGGGTCGGCTCACCGACATCATTAAGACTGGCGGTGCCAACGTCTCGCCCCGCGAGGTTGATGAGGCGCTAATCGCCTATTCCGGCGTTAAGGTGGCGCAGACCGTCGGCGTTCCGCACGAAACACTCGGAGAGGTCGTTGTGTCCTGCGTCGTGCCGCACGATGACGTGATCGTGGACGCCGAGCAGCTTCTCGCGTTCCTCCGACAACGACTGGCAAGTTATAAGGTGCCGCGCCATGTGCTGTTCTTTTGTGATGACGAAGTGGCGGTGACCGGCAATGCCAAGATCAAAGCCGGCGAGCTTCGGGAACTTGCCGCCAAGCGGCTCGCCGGCAGCTGAGCCAAACGAGAGCGCCATCAAGGAGGTTGCTATGAAGTGTCGTGCCGCTGTGATCCGCGGGGTCGGCATGGATTGGGAGATCCGCGAGATTGATCTTGATCCCCCCCGCAACGGTGAAGTCCTGGTGCGGATGGCCGTTGCCGGGATCTGCCACTCCGATGACCATCTGTTTACCGGCGACGTGGTGCCAACCCCCGAGGTGCTGGCGGCAACCGGTCAGCCCGCGCCGGACTGGTTCCCGCTGCTCGGTGGTCACGAGGGTGCTGGTGTCGTCGCGGAGGTCGGGCCGGGTGTGACGACGGTGCAGCCAGGAGACCACGTAGCGCTTTCGTTCATTCCCGCGTGCGGTAGCTGCCGGTTTTGCGTCAACGGTCAAAGCTACATCTGCGATATCGGCGCGAGCCTGTTCGTGCGGGAGATGCCGACCGACGGAACGTGCCGCCGGCACCTCGGCGACGAAAACCTGTTGGCTTATGGACAACTCGGGACTTTCGCCGAATATGCGGTGCTATCGGAAAGGTCCGTCATCAAGATCGACGACGCGATCCCGTTCCACGCCGCCTCACTCGTGTCGTGCGCGGTTAGTACCGGGTGGGGCTCCGCGACGGTGTCGGCAGGCACCGAACCCGGCGACACCGTGGTCGTCATCGGCGCCGGCGGTGTCGGGATGAATGCCCTGCAAGGGGCGCGCGCCGTCGGTGCAAAATATGTCGTCGCAGTGGATCCGGTTGAATCTAAGCGGGATTCGGCCAAGGTCTTCGGTGCCACGCACAGCGCCTCCTCCGCTGAGGAAGCGATACCGCTGGTCAGAGACATCACCGACGGCCTCATGGCCGACCGAGTCGTCGTCAGCCCTGGCGTTGTGCACGTGGACCTGATTCCGTTGGCGATGATGCTGCTTCGCAAGGGGGGGATATGCGTGCTCACCGGCATCACCCCGTTCACTGAGCCCCCGGTTCCGTTGGTGCTGCAGGAGATGGTGCTGTCGG
>DASQSQ010000047.1:0-4368 GCA_035642315.1 Mycobacterium sp. | reverse complement strand
CGACGGCAGGTTGTCCTCGGTCATCAGGTTCTGCACCATCGCCACCTGCGCGACGTCGGTCAGCTTGGACTGTCCAGGCTCCCAGTCCTGGCCGCCCAGCGCGTAGAAGTTCTTGCCGTCCGACCATGGGATGTAGTCGTGCGGGTTCCAGGGCTTGTGCATGCTCAGGTGCCGGTTCATGTTCTTCTCGACGACCGGCTCGAGTTCACGCAACAGGTCCAGGTCTTGAGGATCCGGCACAACGACCTCCCAGTTATCTGTGTCTGTCGGTTTCAGTAAATATATCTGTTTATGCCGGTGACATTCAAGTTCCGACGCGCCATGGCGTTTCTAGTGGGCCGATGCTCTGCTGAGCAGCATGTCGACGCAGTAGTCGATGAACTGCTCCCTGCTGGCCGTCAGCCGCCCGTCCAAGTAGGCGGTGAACAGGGCGGTCAGGCCGCCGATCAAGCTGGTGGCGATCATTTTTTGCCGCACCGGGTCGCCGATTTGGGTCAGCTTGCGCTGCAGCAGGTCGATGAAGCTGGGCATCCACTCCGCGCCGGACCTAACCAGCACCGGCTCCACCGCCGGGGCCAGCAACAGCACCCGGCCGCGGACCGGGTCGTCGACCATCAACGCGACGAATTGCTCGACGGCTTCGCGCGGTGTGGTCGCAGACGTAAGCGCCGTCATGGCGCGGGTGCAGACATCGTCGTAAACGGCGCGGACGAATTCATCTCGGTCAGCGAAGCTCTCGTAGAAGTAGCGTTCCGTCAGCCCGGCTTCGCGGCACACTGCCCGCACCGTCACCGCCGGGCCGCTTTCCCCGCCCAGCAACTGCACCCCGGCCGCGATGAGCTCGTCCCGCCGCAGGACCTGGCGATCCTCCAGGGGAACACCGGACCAGCGGCGCGAGCGTTGACCGGACGGCACCTCAGCTCCTAGGCTCTATACTGACAACGCATGTAGTCATTTTGACTGCCACGGACAGGAAACGTTGACCAGTGACTCAAGATACGTCTGAGGTATGCCCGCTGACCAGCGCGCCCGCGGTCGCCACGGGTTGCCCGGTGTCACCGCTCGGGTATGACGCGCCGCCGCTGGGCCCGGACTCGCTGACGTGGAAGTACTTCGGCGACTGGCGCGGCATGCTGCAGGGCCCGTGGGCCGGGTCGATGCAGAACATGCATCCGCAACTGGGTGCGGCCGTCGAGGAGCACTCGACCTTCTTCCGCGAGCGCTGGCCGCGGTTGCTGCGGTCGCTGTACCCGATCGGCGGCGTGGTCTTCGACGGCGACCGCGCGCCGCAGACCGGCGCCGAGGTGCGCGACTACCACATCGACATCAAGGGCACCGACAGCCAGGGCCGGCGCTACCACGCGTTGAATCCCGACGTCTTCTACTGGGCGCACTCCACCTTCTTTGTCGGCACGATCCACGTGGCCGAACGGTTCTGCGGCGGCATCACCGAAGAGCAGAAGCGCCAGCTGTTCGACGAACACATCGAGTGGTACCGGATGTACGGCATGAGCATGCGCCCGGTGCCGAAGACGTGGGAAGACTTCCAGGTCTACTGGGACCACATGTGCCGCGAGGTGCTCGAGAACAACTTCGCCGCACGCGAGGTGCTCAACTTGACCGAGCTGCCGAAACCGCCGTTCGCGCAATGGCTTCCGGATCGACTGTGGGCCCTGCAACGAAAGTTGTTGTCGCCGTTCTTCGTCTGGCTCACGGTCGGGCTCTACGACCCGCCGGTGCGTGAGCTGATGGGCTATACCTGGTCGCGCCGCGACGAGTGGCTGCACCGCCGCTTCGGTGACATCGTGCGTCTGGTCTTCGCGTGTCTGCCTCGCCGGAGTCGCATGCACCCGCGCGCGCGAGCGGGCTGGGACCGGGCCACCGGTCGCATCCCGGCCGCGACGCCGCTGGTGCACACCCCTGCGCGCAACTTGCCGCCGCTTGACGAACGGGACAGCCCAAAGCACTACTGCCCCAACGTCTGACAGCCGGCAGGCTGCGTCACCGCAGCCGGTGATCAGCTGTGTGCGTGGTTGTGCGGTTCCTCCAGGCCGGACTGATGCACGTGTCCGTGGCTGTGCTCGGTTCCGTCGTCGTGTGTATGGGTGTGCTCGTGCTCGACGTGCTCGTGTTCGTGCTCGGTGTGCGCGTGCGTGTGAGTGACCCCCTCGTGCTGGTGCTCGTGCGAGTGCGGCCCTTCATGGCTGTGTTCGTGATGCGACACGATCCTCATCTCCTTCGTTGTGTTTTCGGTTGGACAACTGCCTGCAGCGGGGTGTCGTTGCGGTGATGGCGCGGTACCCCGGGCCCTGCGTGCTCAGCGTTGAAGACGGCGTCGACGACCAGCTGTCGCACGTGGTTGTTTTCCAGGCTGTAGAAGATCGTCGTGCCGTCGCGGCGGGTTCGCACCAGCCGGGCCATCCGCAACTTGGCCAGGTGCTGAGACACCGAGGGTGCCGGTTTGCCCACATGCTCGGCGAGTTCGTTCACCGACATCTCGCGGTCGGCGAGCGACCACAGCACCTGCACTCGGGTGGCGTCGGCCAGCATCCGGAACACCTCGACGACCAGGCTGACCTGGTCGTCCGGCAACCGGACATCCTCGTTATCTGCATGCATACGCAGATAATAGCGCAGGGGTCAACGCTGTCAAGGTGTCGCGGTCACTGCGCCGCGCGGCTGCGACCGTTGCGTTCCCACCAGACCCGGTAGACGTCCAACGCCGACTCACGGGGGTGGTGCCGCATCGGGAGGCGCCGTTGATCCCAGGGCTTGGCGAATTCGTCGTAGAAGGTGGCGAGTTCGAAGTATTTGCGGTTGTCGAGGTAGTAGGGCTCGTACTCGTCGCGCGTCGTCAGGAAGACGACCTCGTCTGGCGAGCAGTAGTAGAGCGAACCGAGGCACATCGGACAGGGCAGGGCCAGCACGTAGATCGTGCTACCGACCAAGTGCTCGGTGCCCAGCTTCTGGCAGGCCTGCCGAATAGCCAGAATCTCCGCGTGCGCGGTCGGGTCGTGGGTCTGGGCGACCTTGTTGGCGCTCTCGGCCAGGATTTCGCCGTCCTTGGCGATCACCGTCGCGAACGGACGACCGCCCTCAGTGACGTTCTGGCGAGCCAGGTCGATGGTTCGTTGGGCGAAGTCCATGACGATCCCCATCCTCTGCTGATATCTAGGTGATCTATATTATTGAAACGCCGAGATGGGAGCCGCAATGTCGATACGCAGCGACAGCGACAGCTGGGATCTGGCGACGAGTGTCGGCGCGACGGCGACGATGGTTGCCGCCCAACGGGCGCTGTCCTCGGCCGCCGGGCTGATCGACGATCCGTTCGCTGCGCCATTGGTGCGCGCGGTCGGCATCGACGTCTACTCCCGACTGGTGAACGGCGAGATACCGGTCACCGAAGAACACGAATTCGATCCGGATCGGATGGCGCGGGGGATGGCGGTCCGCACCCGGTTCTACGACCGGTACTTCCTCGATGCGACGCGCAGCGGTATCCGCCAAGCGGTTATCCTCGCGGCCGGTCTGGATGCGCGTGCCTACCGCCTACCGTGGCCGGACGGCACCGTCGTCTACGAGGTCGATCTGCCCGACGTCATCGCGTTCAAGACCTCGACGCTGAGCAAGCTGGGGGCCGAGCCGACCGCCGAACGTCGAACCGTCGCTGTCGATTTGCGCGACGACTGGCCGGCCGCCCTGAAGGCCGCGGGATTCGATCCGCAAGCCCCGTCCGCGTGGAGCGCCGAGGGGTTACTGGTCTACCTGCCCCCAGCAGCGCAGGACGCGTTGTTCGACAACATCACCGCATTGAGCGTTGCCGGCAGCCACCTGGCTTCCGAATTCGTGCCGGACACAACGATGTTCGCCGACGAGCGGTGGCGGGCACATCACGAGCGGATGAGTGAGCTCGGCTTCGACGTCGTCGACTTCAACGATCTCGTCTACCACTTCGAGCGCAGCCACATCATCGAATACCTGACCCAGCGAGGTTGGCAGGTGTCGCACCGCACTGTCGCGGAAATGCACGCCGCCAACGGCTTCGTCTACGCCGATGACGATGTTGCGCAAGCGTTCGCCGACATCACGTACCTCAACGCGGTCCGCGGCTAGCCGGCGTCAATGCAGCTGCGGTAGCACATTGGCGCGGTAGAAGTCGATCGCGGCCAGCGGATTCTGTTGCGCAAAGCGGAGAAACGGCGTCGCGCCCGCATCCAAAACGGCCTGCACCGCGGCGATGTGGGTGGCGGCATCGGTACCGGTGGTCCAGCCGTGGATGACCTTGTCCAGCGGGTTGACTTGCGCCGCGCGTTGGATGTCAACGGGATTGGGTTGGTCGACGGCGCCGGCGGTGAACCGCCACAG
>DASQSQ010000046.1:0-2238 GCA_035642315.1 Mycobacterium sp. | reverse complement strand
CCGCACCGTGCGGGCATGCGAGCAGCAGCGGGTGGCGCCCTGGCCACGTGGGCGGCGCAGGAAATGCCCGGTAGATTGCAAAACTTGGAACTGGAACCAGACCAGCGATCTCCGCGTCTGACCGGAAAATGATTGGCGAGTTGGCACGCGGCAGCACCCGGCGGAGCTTGCGGAGCCGGGTTAGGTTGTGGCGGTGTGGTATTGGCGTCAGGCAGCGGCTTCGACGGTGACCCGGTAGCCCATCGCGGCGAGTTGCGCGAGGTGGGTGCGGAGTCTGCGTTCGGTGTCGATGCGGGTCATGTAGTAGTTCGTGCCGAGGTCGCGGAAGCGGGCGGTGGGGTCGGCGAGCAAGTGCCAGACCACCACGAGGATGGAGCGGGCTACCGCGACGAGGGCCTTGAGTTTGCCGCGGCGCTTGACGATGCGCCGATAGCGTTCACCGAGGAAGGTGTCGGTCTTGGCGGCCGCCGCGGCGGCCTCGCCGAGCGCCCCTTTCAGGTAGGGATTGCCCTTGCCGGTCTTGCCGGCGCGCTGAACCGGGCCGGACTGGATGGCGCGCGGGCACAGTTTCGCCCACGACACCAGGTGCCCGGCGGTGGGGAACTGGTCCATATCGAGCCCGATCTCGGCGAGGATGATCTGCGCGGTGCGTGGTCCGATGCCGGGGATCTCGTCCAGCCGCGCCACCGCCGGCAGGACGGCCGCGCTCGGGCCGGTGCCCGCGTCCGGGCCGGTGGTTTCGTCGGAGTCGGCGCCTTGGGCGGCCGGGATGGCGGTGATCAGCGTCTCGATCCTGGTGGTGAGGGTGTCGATCTGGACGGTGAGGGCGTCGATTTGGTCGAGCAGTATCCGCGCCAGTTCGGCGTGGTGATCGTCGAACCGGCCGGTCAGCGCTTCGACGAGAGCGGCCCGTTTGGGTCTCATCCGGCCGCGCGCCAGGTCGGCGAGCCGGCGGGGGTCGCGCTCGCCGGCGACCAACGCTTCGATCATCGCGCGGCCGGAGACTCCGGTGATGTCGGTGGCTACCGTGGACAGTTTGATCAGTGCGTCCTCGAGCAGCTTCTCCAGCCGCTGCACCGCCCGGGACCGGTCGTGGGTCAGATCGATCCGCAGCCGGGTGTAGTCACGCAGCTGCCGGATCGGTGCCGGTGGCACGAAACTCGGCCGCAGCATGCCCTTCTCGGTGAGCTTGGCCAGCCACACCGCATCGAGCTTGTCCGTTTTCGGGCGTCCCGGCACGTTCTTCACCTCGCGGGCATTGACCAGCTGCACCGTCAAACCGGCCGATTCGAGCAGATAGAACCAGATCCGCCAGTAGTCCGACGTCGACTCCACGGTGACCTTCTCGATCCTCGCCTCAACCAGGTGTTCGCCGAGACCGGTGATCGCGCCGGTCGTGGCCGCCACATCCCAAACCGTGCTGACCCGACGGCCAGGCCGTTTCGGATCCGGCGCTCGCCGGCACACCTTGCCCGATGCCTTGGCCACGTCGATCGCGCACACCCGCTCGACCACGAGCTCGTGCTCGGCGTCGGGAATCTCCTCCGGTTCGGTCTTCACTTCGCTTGTCCTCCAAACACATCCGATCCCTATAGGCGGGTCGCCCGGGGGCCTCGGTCGAGGGAACCGAAATTCTGACCGGCGTGCTCGAAGCAACAGTGCGTGACCCTTCCAGGTCGGGGCCCCGGCGCCAGGCTGAACCCGCGGGCTCACGCACCCAAGAATCGATCGGCGTCGGCGGGCGACCCAGCTCCATTTTCACGCCTGCGAGGCGTCGCCCGGAGGGATAGGGGGCTGACCCGAAAATCGGATCAGGCTAGAGTGAAACCGCAGCTCACTGATCGGCATCGGCGCGATTCGCCCTCGTGCGCGCCAGGGCCTTCAAATCGAGGGTGTTTGACTATGCCCGATTTTCCCGCAATGCGCGGCGTCCCGACCGGGACCATCGAACTGAATAGCTGAGCTGGCCGCCCCTGCTCTCCTCGGGGGCGGCCCGTGACGCGTTTAGACGTTGGCAGGAGAGCACCGAGACGGTCCACGACATGTCGTAGACACAACTAGAACCGTTCTACAAGATCCCACATTGGAGGTTCGAACTCGGTGGCAGGCTGAAGCCTTCGGGCCAGCGCGGGGGGCTTTCGTAGCAAATGTTATCCAGATTCGCGCCGGTCAGATTCGCGCCGGTCAGATTCGCGCCGGTCAGATTCGCGCCGGTCAGATTCGCGCCAGTCAGATTCG